>JAHEBL010000222.1 GCA_024642265.1 Haliea sp.
TAACAGCCGCCCTGGAACACAAGGAGATGCTGCTGCTGCTCGATAACCTCGAACAGCCGGGCTCCGCGGTGGAGGACATCAATACGCTGGTATCCAGCTGTCCGGGCATAAAGGTGCTCGTCACAAGTCGCGCGGCACCAGCCCTCGATGACGTGCACACAATCAGGGTGCCGCCGCTGGCGTTACCCGATCTGGAAAATGCCACTTTCACCGCGATTCGCGACGCCGAGTGTGTGCAGTTGTTTGTCGACCGCGCGCAAACGGTTCGTGAAGACTTTGAACTCAGCGAGGAAAACGCCCGGGAAGTCCTGGAGATTTGCCATCAGCTCGAGGGTCTGCCCCTCGCGATCGAGCTGGCCACTGGGCGCATGCGCTCCATGAATACCGACAAGTTGCTGAAGAAGATCCTCAAGGGAGCTCTGCTGCGCGCTATTCACATGGCGGTCAGTACGTCTGGAATCAGCCCAACCGGCAGTACCGCTGTCACCGTGAAGATCGACGATTTCCGGGCGCTGGTAGCCACCTGTCTGACCATCGATTTCGGCGACGGCAGTGAGCCGCTGCAGCTTGCGCTGGGTGAGCACACTCCCGAGGCTGATGGCAGCCTGACCGTTACCGTTGACCACGACTACAGTAACGTGGCCACTCCCGAGGTCACGGTCACTGCCGAAGTCAGGGCGGCCGGCGCGCGCGGGACAGACCAGAAAGTTATCTCTGCCTGAGGCAACCTCTCCGAAGGCGCCAACCGCCTCACGCAGACGAAAGTTACCCGTCCCGGGCGTCTCTTCTACCAGTGCCATTACCGTGTTGTACACTTATCGTCGCTTATGGCTACAATGAAGCGCTCAATGGCACTCTGACGACAGGCGCCCGCAGTTGAGACCCTGACCTCTACCCGGGTAAACAATGAACCGCGTACGTATCTTTATCTCCTCCCCCGACGACGTTGCCCGCGAGCGCCTGCGCGCCCTTGCCGTCGTAGAGCGCCTGCAGGAGGAGTTCAGTGGAACCCTGGCGCTGGAGCCACGGTTATCCCGGGAGCAAAAGGAAGATGCGGATGCCGGGCTCCCGTCCCGGATTCACTCCCCTGCCGACTTCGATATTTTTGTCAGCATCATCGGCAGCCACCTGGAAACCCCGCCCGATTCGGGCCTCTCCCGATCTGACGGCCCAAGCTGCGCATCCGGCACGGAGTCCGAGTTCGAGCTCGCTATTGACAGCGCCCGCTCCAGGGGCAAGCCCGAACTGCTGGTCTATCGCAAGTCACTGCCTGCGGAACAGCAGGCGACTCCAGAGTTTCAAGAGGTGTCGGCGTTCTTCGACAAGTGGTTCCTGAGCGCCGAGGACCGCACCGCTGTCGGCGCCTACCACACCTTCGCCGAGGTCGAGCAGTTCGAGGACCTGTTCAAGCTGCACCTGCGCAAGCTCCTGCGCCGGTTCCTGCCGCGCCCCAACAACCTGCCTACCCCGACCAGCAGTTTCGTGGGTAGAACCGAACTGGTCCGCGAGGTAACCGGCTTCATCCGCCAGAGCGAGGTAAGACTGGTAACCCTGGTCGGCCCCGGCGGC
This sequence comes from Haliea sp., assembly GCA_024642265.1. Classification (GTDB taxonomy): domain Bacteria; phylum Pseudomonadota; class Gammaproteobacteria; order Pseudomonadales; family Halieaceae; genus JARRPM01. The sequence continues at coordinate 1,570 of JAHEBL010000222.1, forward strand.
ACCGGCAAAAGCCGCCTGGGATTACAGGCCGCAGCGGGGCTGTTACCGGATTTTGAGGACGGGGTATTCCTTATCACCCTGGCATCCCTGCGCCAGGCCGACCTCGTGCCGGGCACGATCGCCGCCGCCCTGGATATCAGGCAGAACGATAACCGGCCCATTATCGAGAGTGTGACAGACGCTCTGCACAAGAAAGAAATGCTGTTGTTAATCGATAATCTCGACCAGGTGCAATCCGCGGTATCGCACATCAACACGCTGGTCTCGAGGTGCCCGGGTGTGAAGGTACTGGTGACCAGCCGCGAGACACTGCGGGTCAGTGGTGCGCGAACGGTGCGGGTACCGCCCTTCGCATTGCCAGACATCAAGAAGGCCTCCTTCGCCCAGATTCGCGACTCCGAGTCGGTCCAGCTGTTTGTAGCGCGCGCTAAAAAAGTGCGGGAAGATTTCCAGCTCACCCGGGATAATGCCCGCGAAGTTCTGCAGATATGTCACCGGCTCGACGGCCTGCCGCTGGCCATCGAACTCGCGACCTCGCGCATACGCGCCATGGATACCACCGAGTTACTGCATTCCATGGAGCAGCGCCTCGCGGTGCTGGAAGGCGAAGGCGACGACCTGCTGGATCACCAGCGCAGCCTCAGGGAGCTGATCTCCTGGAGCTATGACCTGCTAACGGAAGACGAGCAAACCCTGTGGCGGCGCATGGCCGTGTTCACCGGCGGCTTCGCCATGGAGGCGGCCGAAGAGGTCTGCGACCCGGACGATGACTTCGTCGTCGACATCGAGGTCGAGGGCCTGGTCGACAAGAGCCTGGCGACACTGACCTTCAGACCCAGCGAGGACGGTGACGAGGAGGCCCGGGTCAACATGCTGGATACGCTCAGGGAATTCGCGCTGGACAAGCTCGACGAGGTCGGGGAGTCCGAGCAGTTTCGGGAGCGTTTCTGCAACTGGGTAGTGGAACTGGCAGAGGATTCCACCGAGCAACTGCGGGGCGCGAAGTCAGACTCACGGATCGCCAGGCTCGAGCTGGAACAGATCAACCTGCAGGCCGCCATCGACTATTGCCGCGGCAAGCCGGATCCGGATTGGAATCGCGCGCTCCGAATTGGCGGCG
>JAHEBL010000123.1 GCA_024642265.1 Haliea sp.
TAGAGTTTGCCGCCGAACCAGCCGACCTTGGCCGGTTCACTGACAATGCGCACCGGCGTGCCTATCGGAATTTGCGGAAACAGGTATTCGATATCCTCCGGCATCATGCGAACACAGCCGTGCGAGGCGCGCATGCCCACGCCAAACGCCTTGTTGGTGCCGTGAATGAGGTAACTGCCGCCGCCAATCCCCAGCCGCATGGCGTACTGCCCGAGGGGGTTGTCGGGACCTGCGGGAACTACCGCGGGTAGCGGATCGCCTTTCTCGGCATGCTCCTTGCGGATCGATGCGGGGGGCGTCCAGGTCGGATCTTTTTTCTTGCCCACCACCTTGGTAAGGCCCAGCGGCGTGCGCCAGTCCTGCCGGCCGATACCCACCGGGTAAGTCTGTACGATGGGTTCTTCCCCCTGCCGGGGTTTCGGGTAGTAGTAGAGCCGCATTTCCGGCACGTTCAGCACCAGGCCCTCACGCGGGGCCGAGGGCAGAATATAGCGGGTTGGAATGGTCACGGGGGTACCGCCCCCCGGATACCAGCGGTCGACATCCGGGTTGGCCCGCACGATCTGCTCCTGGCCTATATCGTAGCGGCGCGCAATATCCAGCAGGGTATCTTCCTGGTGGGCCTCGACCACGTGAATGGCACCAACGAGGTCAAATTCGGGAAGGGGCATGTCGAACGTTGCAGCGTTCGCTAGTGTGGGCAGCAGGAGTGCCAGCAGGGGCAGATGGTTACGCATGTGGTCAACTGTTGAAAAGGGGGGCCAGAATACTACACTCGTGCGTTTAATTGCAGGGGCTGTTGCGCCGTTCGGCCAATATCAGGGTCAGCAGTACTGCCAGGAAGATGGCGGCGCTGAACAGCGGGGCCAGGGGGCCGTGGACCTGGTAGAGGGCGCCCGCGCAGATGGGTCCCGCGACGAAGCCGATAGCCGGGCAGGAGCTGATCAGGCCGGCAGCGGCCCCCTGTTCCGCGGGACTTACCGCCAGGGATGCCCCAGCCGAGATAGCTGGCATACACAGACCCATGCCGGCTCCCAGGAAGGCCATGCCGACAGCCAGCACGGTAAAGCTGTTGAAGCTCGCGATAACGACCGCCCCGACGAACAGGGACGACAGGCCGATGCGGATGAACAGGCTGGCCTTCAGCGCCATACGCTGCATTACGGTCACCTGTATCAGAAAGGTGAATGCGGCGGACACCATCAGGGCCGCGCCGGTCATTTGCGCTGTCTCAATGCCGTCCAGTTCAAGTTTGTCCTGCAGCTGGAAGCCGAGGGTCTGCTGGATACCGGAAAACCCGACAAACAGGCCCACCGCCGTCGCCAGGAAAGCCAGGATGCGTCGGTCGGTAAAGCGCAGGCGGGATGTGATCTTGCGGCTGGCCAGGTCCCCAACCGGCGTGATGGGTAGCTGTCGCCAGACCAGCAGGGCCGCGAGGGCGGCCATGCCGGCGGCGAAATACAGCGGTGCCAGCAGGCCGAAGGTTGCCAGCGCGCCACTGACGGCAGGCCCCAGGATGGTGCCCATGCTGTTTGCGGTGCCCAGGCGCGCCATGGTGGCGGTACGCTGGTCCCTGGAAGTGTGATCAGCCGCATAGGCGGTACTGGCCGGACTCGTGGCGGACATGATGACTGACTGGCTGCAGCGGGCCAGCAGCAAAACCCCGTACAGTGTCGCACCCCCGAGCAGACCGGTGAGGCCGGCATAAAATACGCTGGTAAAGGCCAGGGTGCCCAGCGTGTAACCGATCAGCCCGGTGATGATAATCGGCTTGCGTCCGACCCGGTCGCTGAGCCGGCCCCAGGCGGGGGCCGCAACCCCGAACACGAGGGCGGAAATGGCGATGATGGAGGTAATCTGCAGCTCATTCAGGGCCACTTCGCGACCCAGTGGCGCCAGGATCGCGAACACCAGCGACTGGCCGATGGCCGTGGTCATCAGGGCGACAATCAGCACCGTGATCTGATGGCGGCTCAATCGGTCAGGCACTTTGGGTGTCTCCGTCGCGGTGCGATACCCCCTGGCTGAGGGTGCGTGGCGCCCGGCCAGGCACAGCGGGGGCCGGAATATGGCAGCTGCGCTCATGATAGGGATATATGCGGGCAAAGCAATCGGCGGGCCGGCAATTGCGGCGCCCGGCAGCCGGTGGCGGGAGCCGGGGCGCAACAATCATCGCCCCCCGGTATGGACAGCCCGGGGCTCATCCCCTACAATCGGGCGCCAGATTTCACCGGCCCTGCCAGCGCATCGGGCTCCGTGTATCCCCGTGAATAACCAGAGCTGAATTCATGTGACAAGGCGAGATGCGGTTTCCCATCTCGCCTTTTTGTGAGCGCGCGCAGCTAACGTTATTCTGCTGAAAGTTGGAGGTTTGCTTGTCCAGTCCGGCCATTCTTGCACTTGAAGATGGAAGTATATTCAAAGGCCTGGCAATAGGCGCTGAGGGGATTTCGGTGGGTGAAGTCGTCTTCAACACCGCCATGAGCGGCTATCAGGAAATTCTGACCGACCCCTCCTATGCTCGCCAGATTGTCACCCTAACCTATCCCCATATCGGCAACACAGGCACTAACTCCGAGGACGAGGAGTCTGCCCGGGTGTGGGCCGCCGGCCTGGTGATCAGGGACCTGCCGCTGCTGGCCAGCAATTATCGTAATGAGCAGGGACTGCAGCAATATCTTGAACAGCGCGGCATCGTCGCGATCGCCGATATCGACACCCGCCGCCTGACCCGTATCCTGCGTGACAAGGGTGCCCTCAGCGGTTGCCTGATGGCTGGTGAGGGCCTTGATGAAGAGCGTGCGCTGGCTGAAGCCCGTGGTTTTGCCGGCCTCAAGGGCATGGACCTGGCCCGGGAGGTGTCGGTGGACACGCCTTACAGCTGGGATGAGGGCAGCTGGGTGTTCGGTAGCGGCTACAGCAGCAAGCCCGCAGACGCGCTGCCCTGGCATGTGGTGGCCTACGATTACGGCGTCAAGCGCAATATCCTCAGGATGCTGGTGGACCGGGGCTGCCGACTCACGGTAGTGCCTGCGCAGACCCCGGCAGCCGAGGTGCTGGCGCTGGCCCCGGATGGCGTATTCCTGTCCAACGGACCCGGTGATCCCGAGCCCTGCACCTATGCCATCGAGGCGATCAGGGCCATCCTGGAAACGGACATCCCGGTATTCGGTATCTGCCTGGGTCACCAGTTGCTCGGCCTGGCCAGTGGCGCCACCACGATGAAAATGAAGTTTGGCCATCACGGCGCCAACCACCCGGTACAGAATCTCGATGACGGTACGGTCCTTATCACCAGCCAGAATCACGGCTTTGCGGTTGACGGCAGCAAGCTGCCCGCCAACCTGAGGGTGACCCACAAGTCGCTCTTCGACGGTTCGCTGCAGGGTATACATCGCACGGACAAGGCTGCGTTCAGCTTCCAGGGCCACCCGGAAGCCAGTCCGGGACCGCACGATGCCGCGCCACTTTTCGACCACTTTATCGAGCTGATTGCAGCCCGCGCCGGCGGCAGCCCCGCGGATGGCCGCCCCACAGGAAAAAGCTGATCCCGTATGCCAAAGAGAACCGACATTCAAAGTATCCTGATCCTCGGCGCCGGCCCGATCGTCATCGGCCAGGCCTGTGAATTCGATTACTCCGGCGCCCAGGCCTGCAAGGCCCTGCGGGAGGAGGGTTTCAGGGTGATCCTGGTGAACTCCAACCCCGCCACGATCATGACCGACCCGGCCATGGCCGATGCCACCTATATAGAACCGATCGAGTGGCGCACGGTTGCCCGTATCATCGAGGCGGAAAAGCCGGACGCACTGCTGCCCACCATGGGCGGTCAGACCGCGCTCAACTGTGCGCTGGACCTGGCCCGCGAGGGCGTGCTGGAAGCCCACGGTGTCGAGATGATCGGCGCTACCAAAGAGGCCATCGATATGGCCGAGGATCGCCAGCTCTTTGACAAGGCCATGAAGCGTATCGGTCTGGAAACGCCCCGCGCCGCCTTTGCCCACAGCCTCGAGGAATCCTTCCAGGTACTGGACCAGATAGGCTTCCCCTGCATTATCCGCCCCTCGTTTACCATGGGCGGCTCCGGTGGCGGCATTGCCTATAACCGGGATGAGTTCGAGAAAATCTGTGTGCGCGGCCTGGACCTTTCGCCCACCAACGAACTGTTGATTGACGAGTCCCTGATCGGCTGGAAAGAGTTCGAGATGGAGGTCGTTCGAGACAAGAACGACAACTGTATCATCGTGTGTTCCATCGAGAATTTTGACGCCATGGGTGTCCACACCGGCGATTCGATCACCGTGGCCCCGGCCCAGACCCTCACGGACAAGGAATACCAGATCATGCGCAACGCCTCGCTGGCGGTACTGCGCGAGATCGGGGTGGAAACCGGCGGATCCAATGTCCAGTTCGGGCAGGACCCGAAGACCGGCCGCATGGTGATTATCGAGATGAACCCCCGCGTGTCGCGCTCCTCGGCCCTGGCCTCCAAGGCCACTGGCTTTCCGATCGCGAAGGTGGCGGCCAAGCTGGCTGTCGGCTTTACCCTGGATGAATTGCAGAACGACATCACCGGCGGCACCACCCCGGCATCCTTCGAGCCCTCGATTGACTACGTTGTTACCAAGATTCCCCGCTTTGCCTTCGAGAAATTCGCCACGGCGGATTCGCGCCTGACCACCCAGATGAAGTCGGTGGGCGAGGTAATGGCCATTGGCCGCACTTTCCAGGAGTCCCTGCAGAAAGCGCTGCGGGGTCTCGAGGTCGGCTCCGCCGGCTTTGAGCATATGATCGACGTGGACAGCCCCGAGGCTCAGGAACAACTGGTGTCCGAGCTGTCCAACCCCCGGCCGGAGCGCATCTGGTACGTGGGGGATGCCTTCCGCGCCGGCATGCCGCTGGAGGACGTATACCGCTACTCGGGGATCGACCCCTGGTTCCTCGTGCAAATCAGGGACCTGATCGAGACCGAGGACGGCCTCAAGAGTGTCAACCTGGCCGATATAGACCACCGCCTGATGTTCTCGCTGAAGCGCAAGGGTTTTTCTGATGAGCGGCTCGCCGTGCTGTTGGCCGCATCGGAAACCAGTGTGCGTCAGCACCGCCAGGGCCTGGGTGTGCGGCCCGTCTACAAGCGGGTGGATACCTGCGCCGCCGAATTTGCCTCGGCCACCGCCTATATGTACTCCACCTATGAACAGGAGTGTGAGGCCGCCCCCACGGATCGCGACAAGATACTGGTCATCGGCGGCGGGCCCAACCGGATTGGCCAGGGCATCGAGTTCGATTACTGCTGTGTGCATGCGGCGCTGGCCATGCGCGAGGATGGCTACGAAGCCATCATGATCAACTGCAACCCGGAGACGGTCTCCACCGACTACGACACGTCCGATCGCCTGTATTTTGAGCCGGTGACCCTGGAAGATGTGCTGGAGATCGTCGACCTTGAGAAGCCGAAAGGCGTGATCGTGCAATTTGGCGGTCAGACCCCGCTGAAGCTGGCTCGGGCCCTTGAAGCCCAGGGCGTGCCCATCATCGGCACCACACCGGATGCTATCGACCGGGCCGAGGATCGCGAACGCTTCCAGCAAATGATCCAGAAGCTGGGCCTGCGCCAGCCGGACAATACCACGGTGCGCAGTGTCGACGCGGCGATCGAGGCTGCCAGCAAGATCGGCTATCCGCTGGTGGTGCGACCCTCCTACGTGCTCGGCGGTCGGGCCATGGAAATTGTCTACCGTGAGGAAGACCTGCTGCGCTATATGCGCGATGCGGTGAAGGTCTCGGCGGATTCGCCGGTGTTGCTTGACCGCTTCCTCAGCGCCGCCATCGAGGTCGATATCGACGCGGTAAGTGATGGCAAGCAGGTGGTCATAGGCGCAATCATGCAGCACATTGAGCAGGCCGGGGTGCATTCCGGTGACTCCGCCTGCTCCCTGCCGCCCTACAGCCTCGATGCCAGGGTGCAGGACGAGATGCGTGAGCAGGTCCGGCAGATGGCCCTCGAGCTGGGTGTAGTCGGCCTGATGAACGTGCAACTGGCCTGGCAGGATGATGAGACCTACGTGATAGAGGTGAACCCGCGGGCCTCGCGCACAGTGCCGTTTGTCTCCAAGTGCATCGGGGTGTCCCTGGCCAAGGTGGCGGCCCGCTGCATGGTGGGCCAGAGCCTGGCTGCGCAGGGCTTCACCAGCGAGGTGGTGCCGCCCTACTTCAGCGTGAAGGAAGCAGTGCTGCCCTTTAACAAATTCCCCGGTGTCGACCCGATTCTGGGACCGGAAATGCGCTCTACCGGAGAGGTGATGGGCACGGGCGACACCTTTGCCGGCGCCTTTGCCAAGGCCCAGCTCGCCGCGGGCCAGGCACCGCCCACTGGCGGCACCGTGTTGATCAGCGTGCGGGATGTGGATAAGCCCGGAGTGGTGAAAGTCGCCCTTGAACTGGTGGCGCTCGGGTTTTCCCTGGCTGCCACAGCCGGTACGGCCGATGCGCTGGAACAGGCGGGTATGACGGTGCGAAGGGTGAACAAGGTGCTGGAGGGCCGGCCTCACATCGTGGACCTGATCAAGAATGATGAAGCGGATATGATTATCAACACCACCGAAGGGCGGCGCGCCATCGCCGACTCGGCTGCCATTCGCGCCACCGCGGAAGCTCACCGTGTGTTCTACACCACTACCCTGGCGGCGGCGGAGGCCGTTTGTATGGCGCTCAAGCACGAGGGGGACCAGCAGGTGCGCCGTCTGCAGGACCTGCACAGGAGTATAGTGGCATGAGTAAATTTCCGATGACGGTATCCGGTGAGGCCAGCCTGCGAGCGGAACTCGAGCGCCTCAAAAGAGTGGACCGGCCGCGCATCGCCCAGGCGATCGCCGATGCCAGGGAACATGGCGACCTCAAGGAGAATGCGGAATACCACGCGGCCCGGGAGCAGCAGAGTTTCGCCGAGGGGCGGATCATGGAGATCGAGGGCAAGCTCGGCAACGCGCAGGTCATCGATGTGACCGCCATCGCCAAGACCGGCAAAGTCATCTTCGGCACGACCATCGACCTGGTCAACCTGGATACGGACGCAAAGGTGACCTACCGTATCGTGGGTGAGGATGAGGCGGACGTGAAAAAGAACCTCATATCGATCGGCTCGCCGATAGCCCGTGCCCTGATTGGCAAGGAAGAGGGCGATGTCGTGGTAGTGAAGGCGCCTGGCGGTGACATCGAGTACGAGATCGACCAGGTTCATCATATTTGAGATACGCCAGCCGGGCCTGCAGTTCTGGCAGTTCTATGCAAATAATTCTCATTTAGGTTACTATGGCGGCAATCGGGCAGTGAGCCCCACAATTTGCCAGTAGCGACGGTATTTCAAACAGTAATGAACCTCTCCCTGTGGACGCTGAAAGCCGGTGAGCGCTGCGAAATTCTCGGCTATGACCAGGCGCTGCCCGAGAACTACCGGACCCGTATGATGGAGTTCGGGTTTCACCCGGGAGAAACCGTGGCCTGTGTCCAGTCCGTCGCCTTCGGCGCGCCCAAGGTCTATCGCGTCAGCAATACGATCTTCTCCCTCGATGAGGAAGTGGCTGACCATATCCATGTGCGGCTGATCAAAACGAATGTCTAAGATTGTCCTGATCGGTAGCCCCAACTCGGGCAAGAGCCTGCTTTTCAACCGCCTGACCGGCCTGCACCACAAGGTGGCCAACTTCCCTGGAATCACGGTGGATGTCGGCACCGGTAAAATGCGGGCGCTGCCGGATACGCTGCTGGTGGACTTCCCGGGCACCTATTCGCTGCAGGCTATTTCGGCGGAGGAGGGGGTCGCGGTCGAGCATTTTCACCGGGCCCTCCAGGATCCCGAGGTGGAGCAGGTACTGTGCCTCATCGATGCCACCCGCCTGGAGAAAAGCCTCTATTTCACCCTGCAGGTGATCCGCGATTGTGAGCGGCACGGCAAGCCGGTCACGGTGCTGGCGAACCTGATCGATGTGCTGGACAGCCACGGCCTGAGCCTCGATGTCGCCGAGCTGGGCGCCGCCTTGCACACGCCGGTGCTGCCGGTATCGGCCCGCACCGGTAAAGGTGTTGAGGAAGTTGTCCGCCACCTGCAGGAGGTGCGGGCCATGGTCGCGCAGCCGCCGCGCGCCCACTTGATCGATGCGCCCGACGTATTGCTGCGTGGCACTGCACACCAGCTGGCCCGCCGCTATGGCCCCACGGGCGATGTGCTGGTGCGGACCCAGACCCGGCTGGACAGTTTTTTTCTCCATTCCGTGACCGGCGGTTTTGCCTTTTTTGCCATCATGTACCTGCTGTTCCAGTCGATTTTCACCTGGTCGGCACCGGCCATGGATGCGGTCGAAACCGGCCTGGCGGCCATGGCCGACCTGGTAGTGCCCCTGATTGGCAGTCATGTGGCGCGGGACTTCACCTCAGATGCGCTGTTTGGCGGTATCGGCGCCTTCCTGGTGTTTGTGCCCCAGATTTTCGTGCTGACCTTTGTCATCGGCCTGCTGGAAGACTCCGGTTATATGGCGCGGGCCGCGCTGATCTGCCACAAGCCACTGCGGGTATTCGGACTCACCGGCAAGAGTTTCATTCCCATGCTGTCGGGGGTGGCCTGCGCCATCCCCGGTATTTATGCGGCCCGTGCCATCGATTCACCGCGCAAGCGCCTGCTGACCTATATGGCGATCCCGCTGATGCCCTGTTCGGCCCGCCTGCCGGTGTACACCCTGCTTATCGCCGCCTTTATCCCCTCTGGCACCGCCCTCGGCGGCCTGGTGGGGTGGCAGGGCCTGGCGATGTTCAGCATCTATTTTTTCGGAATGTTTTGCGCCCTGCTGGTCACCGGGCTGATCTCGCGGACCAGCAAGGACCACTATACCGATCTGCCCTTTGTGCTGGAGCTGCCGCCGTACCGGGTGCCCGGTCTCGGCCCGCTGCTGCGCAATGCCTGGAACCGTTCCAAGCACTTTGTCACCAAGGCGGGCAAGATCATCTTCACGGTTACCGTGGTCATCTGGGTGCTCGGTTATTTCCCCAATTACGGCACCGATCTCGGCTCCTCCTGGCTGGGCTACCTGGGCCGGATAGTGGAGCCCCTGTTTGCGCCGCTGGGCCTCGACTGGCGCTACGCGGTGGCGATCCTCACGTCTTTCCTGGCGCGGGAGGTGTTTGTCGGCACCCTGGGAACCATATTCGGGATCGAAGCGGCGGATGAAAATATGACGCCGCTGGTGCAGCAAATCCAGGCCAGCGACCTGGCCGTAGGGTCGGGTCTGGCACTGCTGGTATTTTTTGCCATCGCCCTGCAGTGTGTCTCCACCGTGGCGATCCTGTCCAAGGAGAGCGGTTCCGGTGCCCTGGCGCTCAAGATGTTCGTCGGCTACCTGTTGCTGGCCTATTCGGCTGCCCTGGCCATCTACCACCTGGCGGGGTTGTTTACCTAGTGTAGTGCTGCCTAATTATTGGCACATTCAGCCAGACGGAAAGTGGCTAGCCGCAAGGCATGGTCCCGCCGGGGTAGCCCGGCTACCTCAAGGGGGCATAACGCAGCGGATGGCCGCTTTCCGTCTGGCCCGCAGGGAGGCTCCCTATGGGCGCACTGCCGCGTTGGACACCTTGAAAAGGACTCGCCATTCCCTGCGGCGTCCGCCTTGCATTGCGCCCATAGGGGGCCTCTGAATGTACCAATAATTAGGCAGCACTACACTAGCTACACCGGCCGCTCTTAATCGGCCCGCTCATGCTGGAACAGGCGCAGCTCGGCCAGCACCAGCCTGGCGACCAACTGGACCATCAGGGCGTGATTCTCCCGGCGAATACCTTCCAGCCCCGCGGTGATTTGCCCAT
>JAHEBL010000124.1 GCA_024642265.1 Haliea sp.
GCCGGGAAGGGCTGCCCCCGGGTACACCACACGGAATCATGTGAAACGACGATGCGCCGCTCCTGCTGCTTTTGCAGCAGCGCCACCAGTGCGTCGATGCGCTGCTCGTCGGGCACCAGGATATCCAGGCCAAAGCGGTCGAAGCCCAGGTAAGAACCCTTGTCCAGTAGCCTCATATGGTAGTCGTGATCGCTCGCGCCGCAGCTGTGACCGATAATAATGCGATGGGGCGGCACACCCTTCTCCACCAGGAAGGCCTGTTGCTCCTCGCCCATTGTGCCCTGGTCGGTGTGGGTGGTAATCGGGGCGCCGGTCTCGACGGCCGCCATGGCCGCGGCACTCAGCACGTCGTATTCGTAGTCGGTGATCTTTCCCTCGCCGGTGGCGACCTTGATAATACCGGCCTTGATACCGGTATCACCGATACCCCGGGTCAGCTCGTGAATGAACAGCTCCGCCATGGCCTCAACCCCGCGGCCGATGCTGCGCACAAAGTGCCAATGGGCGAAGCCGCCTTCATTTTCCTTGTAAAGGCCCGTTGCACAGATGATATTGAATCCGGTTTTGTCCGCGACCTCGGCCGCCAACCCGACATCCCGGCCCAGGTCATTGGGGCAGGGGTCGAGCATGGACTGGATTCCCATGGCCTGCATGGAGCCGATCTTTTCTACCGCAGTGTCCACTATCTCGGCGCGAGCGGGCCCTGGCCGCAGGGTATCGGCTTCCCAGCCCGGGTAGCCTATGAGTACATGCTCGTGCATCAGGGTGACACCGAGATCCTCAACCCGGATCGGGCCTGTAACTGTGTTGACGTATTCCTGGGGCATAAACTCCGTTCCTCGGTGGCGGTAACCGAGACGGTAACATAGCGCGAGGCGGGCTGCAGCCACCGCCTGTCCATGGCCTGTCAGGCACGACAACCGACTGTCTGCCGGCGCCGGTTCATCTTTGCAATCTCCCGGTGTATGGTTGAACCCTCCCCCGCAACCGGACAATCGAGGCAGACATGAAAGCATCGGACCTTTTTGTAAAAGCCCTGGAGGCCGAGGGCGTGGAGTACGTATTCGGTATTCCCGGCGAGGAGAACCTGGACCTGCTCGAGTCCCTGCGCATGTCCAGTATCAAACTCATCCTCACCCGCCACGAACAGGGCGCCGGCTTCATGGCGGCTACCTATGGCCGCCTCACCGGTAAGGTCGGGGTCTGCCTGGCAACCCTCGGCCCGGGCGCCACCAACCTGGTAACGCCGGCAGCCTACGCGCAACTCGGCGCCATGCCGATGCTGATGATTACCGGCCAGAAGCCGATCAAGACCAGCAAGCAGGGCCGCTTCCAGGTTATCGATGTGGTGGACATGATGCGGCCGATCACCAAGTACACGGCGCAGGTTGTCAGCGGCGACCGGATTCCCTCCATCGTCAGGGAGGCCTTCCGGCTTGCCCACGAGGAGCGCCCCGGCGCAGTGCATATCGAGTTGCCGGAAGACATCGCCGCGGAAACAACCAGCGCAAAGTTGATTCCGCCCAGCGCGGTGCGCCGCCCTATCGCCGAGTACAAGTCCATTACAGCGGCCGTCGGGATGATCGAGGCGGCCCGCTCCCCGGTGCTGCTCATCGGTGCCGGGGCCAACCGCAAACTGACGGCGAAAATGTTAAACCAGTTTGTTGAAAAGACCGGCATTCCCTACATCACCACGCAGATGGGCAAGGGCGTGCTGGACGAGGGCGGCGAGCTGTTCCTGGGCAATACCGCCCTGTCCGACGGCGACTTTGTGCATCGGGTAATCGCCCGCGCCGACCTGATTATCAATGTCGGTCACGACGTGGTCGAGAAACCGCCTTTTTTCATGCACGCCGATGGCGTCAAGGTCATCCATATCAACTTCGAGTCCGCCTCGGTTGACCCGGTGTATTTTCCCCAGCTGGAGGTGGTGGGTGATATCGCCAACAGTATCTGGCAGATCAAGGAGCAGATAAGCCCGCAGGACAGCTGGAAGATGGAGTTCTACCGGGATGTACACGCCGCCTATGTGGCCCATCGCGAGGAATCCGAAAATGACGACCGCTTCCCCGTGCTGCCCGAGCGGGTGGTAAGGGACCTGCGGGCTGCGATGCCGCGAGACGGTATCGTGGCACTGGACAACGGCGTCTACAAGATCTGGTTTGCGCGCAACTATCCGGCGCACAAGCCCAACACGCTGCTGCTGGACAATGCCCTGGCCACCATGGGCGCCGGCCTGCCTTCCGCGATGGCCGCCAAGCTGGTAAACCCTGCCACACCGGTCATCGCCGTCTGCGGCGACGGCGGCTTCATGATGAACAGCCAGGAGATGGAAACAGCGGTAAGACTGGGGCTGCACATTGTAGTCATTGTGCTGCGCGATGATGCTTACGGCATGATCAAGTGGAAGCAGGCCCACATGCATTTCGAAAATTATGGCCTGGACTACGGCAACCCGGATTTCGTCGCATATGCGCAGAGCTATGGCGCCCGGGGCTGGCGTATCGGCGCCACATCGGAGTTGCTGCCGCTGGTTGAGGCCTGTCTTGCGGAACCCGCCGTCCACCTGATTGATGTGCCGGTGGATTACAGCCTGAACGACGACAAGCTCAACAAGGATATCCGCGCACGCAGCAAGGCACTATAGCGCTGTGGACGTTCCTCCCGCGCCACCCGACCGGGCTAGGTAGTCACCTGTACCCCGCGCCAGAACGCCACCCTGCCCTTGATTTCTGCGGCAGCGGGTTTCGGGTCCGGGTAATACCAGACCGCATCGGTGTTGGTCTGGCCATCCACCTCCAGTGAATAGTACCGGGCAGTGCCTTTCCAGGGGCACCCGGAGGTGTGGGAACTGTCCCGCACATACTCACGCCGCAGACTGTCCGCGGGAAAATAATGGTTGCCCTCAACCACAACCGTATCGTCCGACTCCGCCACAACCGTTCCCTGCCACATCGCCTTCATACCCTTTCTCCTGTCCTTTTACCTGATTACAGATCACAACTATACGGCCGAGAGAACTATCCTGATCAGCTGGATTTGAAACCTGCCCGCGTTTGATCCTTTTCTGGCACTGTCGCGTAATTATTCCATGGCATAACGGCGGCGAACCGTCGTCGCCAAAGCTACGTGCTAAGCTGATCGATATATAAACAAGACCAACAACGATGAAACCAGCACAACACCTGCAAAAGACATACAGTCAGGCCAACGCCGGTGACCGCCTGCTGCTCGCTTTCGCACTGCCGACCGAAACCCGTCCGCGCACTGACGACAGCGGCGGCAACCCCTGCCTGCTGCGCCTGCTGGAGAGCGCGCCTTCCGGATCCGCGCCAGACGCAACAGGCCAGACCCTGTGCCTCTCCTGGCCGGTGGCAGGAAACGGCGAGCCGATGGTGGCGGTTCAGTGCCATACCGCAGATGGACGGGCTATCCAGTGTTGTGGTCACGGCCTGCTGGCCACGGCGTATGCCTGGCTGCAGAGACTGTCCGGCGAGAAAATTGTGCTGTTGATGGGTGACAGCAAAGTCCAGGGCTGGCGCACGGGCGCCGATATATGGCTGCGCTTCAGCAGACTGCCGACGACACCCTGCCCGGTGCCGGGATGGACCGCGGAGATATTCCCCGCCGAACAGCCGCCGCTTGCAGCCGCCAGTTGCGGTGATGAACGGGGCTACCTTGTCCTGCAGTGGCCCGATGACCATGACCTGGCCCAGCTGGCACCTCCGGGCATCGAGCTGGGCAACCGGACCCAGCGGGCCCTGATCTGCACTGCGGCGCAGCCCTCGGCAGGCCCCGGAGCCATTACACTGCGCTATTTCGCACCACAGTACGGGGTGGCGGAAGACCCCGCCACGGGTTCGGCGATGCGGGTACTCGCCGATTACTGGTCACCCCGCTTTACCCGCCTGTCGGCCCGGCAGTGCTCACCCCGGGGGGGCGTGCTGCTGGCCCGACTCGCACCCGGCCATGTGGATGTGGGGGGACGCTGTGTCAGCGCAACAGTGGTGTCGACCGATGCCTGATGAAAGCCTGTTAAAGCTTTACACCAAGACCAGGAATCAGTCACAACTGGCCTGCCGGCCGCTGGTGACAGAGGACTTCGGCTTGCAGGCGGAAGCCTTCACCAGTCCACCCAAGTGGCATCTTGCCCACACCAGCTGGTTTTTCGAAACCTTCCTGTTAAAGCCCTTTGTTGCGCACTACCGAACACCGAACGAGCAGTACCAGGTGCTGTTCAATTCCTATTACAACGGGGTCGGAGAACAGTTTACCCGGGGCCGGCGCGGACTGCTTTCGCGCCCCACGGTGGACGAGGTAATGGCTTACAGGGCGCATGTAGATCAGGCGATGGCGCATCTGCTGAGTGATGCGAACCACCCGCAACGCGACACCATCACCACACGCTGCCGCCTGGGTATCGAGCACGAGCAACAACACCAGGAACTGTTCTACACGGACCTGAAATATTCCCTGGCAGCGAACCCACTGTATCCGACCTACAGCAATGCCCCGCCTGACTCGCCCCACCTCTCGCCCGAGCCGGCCGGTCCGGCGGACCTGCAGTGGCGGGAATACACCGGCGGGGTGGTCACGGTGGGCGTGGATACTGATCAGGCCGGGGCGCACGCTTTCGCTTTTGATAACGAGAGCCCGGCGCACAGCAGCTACCTCAACCCCTACGCGCTGGCAAACCGCCTGGTGACCAACGCGGAATTCCAGGCTTTTGTCGACGACGGTGGTTACCAGCGCCCCGAGTTCTGGCTGGCCGATGGCTGGGCCACCGTACAACAGGAGCAGTGGCGACAGCCCCTGTACTGGCAGGACAGGGATGGCCGGGCGCTGCAGTTCACCCTGCATGGCCTGCAGGCCAGACTACCCCACCAGGCTGTCTGTCACCTGAGCGGTTACGAGGCGGATGCCTACGCCAGCTGGGCCGGCGCGCGCCTGCCCACGGAAATGGAATGGGAGTCCGCCGCCCGCGCGCAGCCGTTTACTCCCACGGAATTTGAGCAGGACAAACTGCATCCCGGGCAGGCCCGGGGTGCGGAACCCCTGCTGCAACTTTACGATGACTGCTGGCAGTGGACCGGCTCAGCCTACCGTCCCTATCCCGGATTCAAGGCCAGCCCCGGCGCCATCGGCGAATACAACGGCAAATTCATGGCCAACCAGTGGGTGTTGCGCGGCGGCTCCTGTGTCAGCCAGGGCGGGCATGTGCGCCCCACCTACCGGAATTTTTTCTATCCACAGGATCGCTGGCAGTTCAGTGGCTTACGCCTTGCCCGCGATGTGTAGACGACCCTTCAGCCAGGAGAGAGACTAATGCCCGCTGCCGCCCCCAAACTGGATAATGTCGTTTTCGAGGACCAGCAACCGGACCACAGCGAAAGCCGCGCAGAGTTGCTGGCAGGCCTGCAGCTGCCGCAAAAAAAGATCAATCCCAAGTATTTTTACGATGCCCGCGGCTCTGAACTGTTCGAGCAGATCACGGAGCTGCGCGAGTACTACCCGACCCGCACCGAGATCGGCATCCTGAAACGCCATGCCAATGATATCGCTCGTCACTGCGATCGCGACTGTGTGCTGATCGAGCCCGGCAGCGGCAGCAGCGAAAAGGTCAGACTGCTACTGGATGCGATCAGGCCCGCGGCCTACGTGCCGGTGGATATCTCCGCTGACTTCCTCCAGGAATCGGCCCTGAAACTGGGGCGTGAGTTTCCGTGGTTGCGCGTCCACGCAATCTGCGCGGATTTTGCGGACCAGTGGCAGGCGCGCACCGACCTGCCCGAAGGCAGGCGCGTGGTCTTCTACCCCGGCTCCACCATCGGCAATATGGAACCGCCGGAGGCAACCGCGTTCCTGTCGGGGCTGCGCGAGTGGATAGGCAGCGATGGCGGCGTACTGGTTGGGGTGGACCTGCATAAATCGGAGAAAATTCTGAATGCCGCCTATAACGACGCGCAGGGAGTGACTGCAGAGTTCAACCTGAATATCCTCAATTCGGTGAACAGGCTCGCAGATGCAGACTTCCGGCACCGGAACTTCTCGCATCGCGCCTTCTACAACCGCGATCTGAAACGTATCGAGATGCACCTGGTCAGCAAGGAGTCACAAACCGTCAGAGTGAACGGCAGCTCCATCCGCTTCGACAAGGGTGAGACGCTGCACACGGAGAACTCCTACAAGTACAGCCTGCAGGACTTTACCGACCTGAGTCAGGCCGCCGGCTTTACCCTGCAAAAAAGCTGGCTGGACGAAAAAAACCTGTTCAGTGTCCACTACCTGAGCGCGGCCTGAATACAGCCTGCAACCGGGAGCACGCCATAACTGACACCAATGCAAAGCGTTACGGCGCGCTCGTTGCCCTGATCCTGGCAGGCGAGGTGATTTTCAGCCTGCCATTCCATATACCGCGATTTTTCCGGCCCAGCATGCTCGAGGTGTTCCAGCTCAGCAATACCCAGCTGGGAGACATTTTCGCCGTGTACGGTGTGGTCGCACTGCTGGCCTATTTTCCCGGCGGCACTATCGCCGATCGCTATCCGCCCCGCATCCTGATGAGCCTGTCGCTGGCCGCCACCGGCCTGGGTGGACTGTACCTGTGGACACTGCCGGGCCTGACCGGGCTTTACCTGCTGTTCGCGTACTGGGGCCTCACCAGCATACTGTTGTTCTGGGCAGCGCTGATAAAGGCCACCCGCGACTGGGGCGGCGCACATACCCAGGGCCTGGCCTTCGGGGTGCTGGATGGCGGTCGGGGCCTCGTTGCGAGCGTATTCGCAACGATTGCGATGTTCATCCTCGGTGCGCGCCTGGCCAGCACAGGCGACAACCCACAGGGCCTGCAGGCGGTGATACTGTTCTACAGTGTCATCAGCCTGCTGACCGCCGCGGTGATCTGGGTCGCGCTGCCCCGCAGCAGGTCTGAGCCATCCACTGCGTCGCCAGGCGAACGCCCACATTGGCTGGAAGTCCTGTCCACGCCCAGTGTCTGGCTGCAGGCCGGCGTCGTCATCTGTGCCTACTGCGGCTACAAGTCGCTGGATAACTACGGGGTATACGCGGTACAGGTACTGGACATGACCCCGCTGGAGGCGGCGGCCATGAACACCTATGCCAGTTACACCAGGCCGGTCGCGGCTATTGTGGCAGGCCTGTGGGCAGACCGCTGGCGCACCAGCAAGCTGGTAAGCCTGTTGTTTGCCTGTGCCGGTGGGGCTTATTTCTGGCTCAGTCTTGAACAGGCGGCGCCCATGGCCCAGGCCGTAATGGCTGCCAATGTCCTGGTCACCTTCATCGCGGTCTACGCCCTGCGCGGCATCTACTTCAGCCTGATTGAGGAAGCCGGGCTGGACAGGCGTATCACCGGCAGTGCGGTGGGGCTCATTTCCGTGCTGGGCTTTACCCCGGATATATTCTTTGCGGCCATCACGGGCCGCATTCTCGATGCGCACCCGGGCGCACCAGGCTTCTACAACTATTTCCTGCTCATCGCCGTGATCTGCGCTGCAGGTATGGTGTTTACCCTGGCCCTGTCACGTCAGGTGGCTGCGGCGCGCCGGTCGACGAAGGCCCCGTAAATCGCCCTCACCGCGGCGGGATAGTCCTCCGGTGCCACGCCGACAATAATATTCAGCTCTGAGGCCCCCTGGTTGATCAGGCGCACGTTGACCCCCGCCGCGGCCAGCGCGGCAAAGACCCTGGCGGCAATTCCCGGGGTGCGCGCCATCTCCTCTCCCACGATGGCGATCAGCGCAATGCCCGGTACGTAATCGATCTCATCCGGTTCCATGGTGCGGCGGATTTCATCCAGCACTTGCTCCACGCGGCCTTCCAGCCATTTCGCCTCGACGATCACGCTGACACTGTCGATGCTGGAGGGACAGTGCTCAAAAGGGATACCGTGGTGCTCGAAAACACCGAGCAGGCGGTAGACAAACCCCACCTCGCGGTTCATCAGGTTCTTGCCAATGGTGATCATGGCAAAACTGGTCTTACCCGCCACGCCGGCGATCTGGGTACTGGCCACCTCCTCGGCGGACAGTTCAGCAACGATGCGGGTACCGGGATGCTGCGGCGCATTGGTGTTGCGGATGTTGACCGGAATACCCACCTCGCGCACGGGCGCCATCGCCTCTTCGTGCAGCACGCTGGCCCCCATGTAGGACAGCTCACGAATCTCGGAGTAGGTCACCTCTTCCATGGGCTTCGGCTGGTCGACGATACGAGGGTCCGCCATCAACAGCCCCGAGACGTCGGTCCAGTTCTCGTACAGCATGGCATTGGCTGCCCGTGCCGCCACCGCCCCGCTCACATCCGAACCCCCGCGGGAGAAAGTGCGCAGCTGCCCGTCGACGTCACGCCCATAGAAACCCGGTATGACATAGCGCCGCTCAACATCGGCCAGGCGCTCGCCCAGCAGTGCCCAGGTCCGGGCATCCACCAGGCCGTTGGCGCCAATCACGATATAGTCAGCGGGCTCTACGAAGTCCGCCTCCAACAAGGCGGCCAGCAGCAGTCCGCTGAAGTGCTCGCCCCGAGAGGCAGCGAAATCCGCGGTTACACCCCGGGTAAGCTCCTCGTGAAACAGCTCGAGGTGGGGCCCGATCACCGCCGGCAGGCGCAGTTCCTGCTCGATCCCGGTAAAGCGGCGGGAAATCATTTCGAAGGGTTCTGAAAAATCGGTACCGACGCTCGCCGCGTGGTGGCACAGGTAAAGCAGGTCGGTAATCTTGGTATCCCCGGCATCGCGTTTGCCCGGGGCGGACGGCACGATGATGCGCCTCCGCTCATCCGCGTTGACGATCGCCTGCACCTTGCGTATCTGCTCGGCACTGGCAAGGCTGGAGCCGCCAAACTTACAGACGATGCGGTTGGAACGCACCGCCCCCTGTTGTGGATCAGAACCGTTGTTTTGTGTCACCGCCGACTCCCTGTGCATTGGTGGCGCGCCCGGGTGCGCGCGCCGAAGGGGGGCAGTCTACTGCTTTCGACCCGCTCTCAAAAGGTACCGGCCGCAACTCTAGGGGCCTATAAAGACCTCATTGGTAAAATAACCGTGAAAACCGAAGGGGACATGATGCGACAGCTTTACAGCCGCAAGCTCCTCCTCCGGGGCCCGGGCATCGAGGATAACAACGTCGGTGGCGTGCCGGGTGGCGTCATAGACAAATGACAGGAGATAGCCATCGTCTTCTGAACGGGCGCCCTCCCTGGGGGCAAACAGGGCTTCAGAGGTGTAGCGATTCTCGCCGTAGTCCCGGGTCTGGTAAGACCCTGTATCAGTATCGAGCTTGACCAGCGCATTGAAAGTGAACGGCGTGCCGTTATCCAGCAACGCAACATAGTAGGTGTACTTGCTGGGACGCCCTGTTGCATCCCTGTTCCAGGCGGGAAATTCACCCTGGGGCGCGTGATTATATGCCTCGTGGTTGATCTCACCGGTTTTTACATTGAAGCGATAGCGGTAGATGGGACCGCCACTAAGCCGGTCGATCGCGAACACGTCTGACATGCCGGAGAGGTTCCGCACATCGCTGGACTGGATAAAGTCGGTGACAATTTCGTCCCCCACCTCGTGGGAGTTGGCGAAGTGCACGACAATCGCGGCCGGCAGCTCGAACCGCCTCGCCACCTGCATACTGCGCAGGTCGACAATTATCCCCTGCACGGGCTGCGCCATGTTGTAGGCCATGGTGTCACTGAGCGTCTTGGTACCCAACAGCGGCCCGGGCAGGCTCACGGAAATGGAACTCAGCAAAAAGATCCCATAGTTTTGCGTCAGGCCAAAATCATGCAGGAACGGAAAATCATCAAGGGGAATACGGCAGGTACGGCCGATCTG
>JAHEBL010000223.1 GCA_024642265.1 Haliea sp.
TCAGCGCGATCCTGCAAGCGGACCACTTCGTGCCCCTGCTGTTCGATGTGACTGATCACGAGGCTGTCGGCGCAGCTGCGCAGCAGGTTGCGGAGGAACTGGGCGGCGCCGTGCTGGGCGGACTGGTCAACAACGCCGGGGTGGCGCCGATGGGCCCGTTGGAGCATACCCCTATCCAGGAAATGCGGGATGCATTCGAGGTTAACGTGTTCGGTGCGATGGCAGTTACCCAGGCTTTTTTGCCGCTGCTCAAAAACGGTGCCGCAGACAGGGGTAAGCCCGGGAGGATCATCAATATCAGTTCCACCAGCGGCAACATGACCTTCCCGATGCTGGGCGTCTACGCCGCTTCCAAATATGCGCTGGAATCGCTGAACGACGCCTTGCGCCGCGAGCTGCAGCGTTACGGCATCCGGGTGATCGCAATAGAACCCGGGTCGATCCGCACGTCCATCTGGGACAAGACACCGAGCGGGCAGGAACTGCAGCGTTTCGCCGACACCGAGTACGCGCAATTACTGGCTCAGATGCCCGCGCTGTTCGAACAGCAGCTCAAGGGCGCCAAGTCGATCGAGGTCGTACCGCAAGCGGTGACCAGGGCCCTTGAATCACCCAGGCCTCGCTGCCGCTATCCACTGGACAAGAACTGGTATGCCGGCAAGCACTTGAGTGATCGCCTGCTGGATACGGTTATCCGCTGGCAGTTCCCCAAGGGCTAGCAACTGCGCAACGCCGGATGACGACTTGCGGCGCTGTCGGCCGGCAAATCTGATGGCAGCCTGGCAACAAATGTCAGCATCCCGGCTCACTTTGGCCCCTAGA
The DNA here is from genome assembly GCA_024642265.1 of Haliea sp. Classification (GTDB taxonomy): domain Bacteria; phylum Pseudomonadota; class Gammaproteobacteria; order Pseudomonadales; family Halieaceae; genus JARRPM01. Next base: position 823 of record JAHEBL010000223.1, read on the forward strand.
ATAAAACCCTGAAACAACTTTGAACCGTAGCACCGTTCCGGCAAATCTTCATAGCAATGAGACGCAGCATGACCCGCTCTACCAAAGTCACCCACACCCTCTGGGGTACGCCGCACTCCCTGTACACCGGGAAAATCCGCGCCTACCTGATCAAGAAGGGCATACCGTTCCGGGAAATGTGTCCCCCCAACCCGCGCTTTCGCGATGAGGTCAAACCCGTTATACGGCTCAAGGTCGCACCGGTAATCGAGACAGCGGACGGACAGACCCTGCAGGACACGACCGATATGATCGATTACTTCGAGTCGCTGTCGCCGCGTCCCCTCATGATTCCCGAGACGCCGGTGCAGCGCGCTATAGCCTGGCTGATCGAGGCGTTCGGTTCGGAGAGCCTGCTGCCGGCGGCTATGTCCTATCGCTGGACCTACCGCGACCAGCAGGAGCATTTCCTGCGCGCCGAATTCGGTCGCGGCGTGCACGCCGGGCCGGACCGGGAGGCGCGCCTGGCCGCCGGTTTGAAGCTGATGAACTATTTCAATGATTTCCTGCCCGTTCTGGGGGTAACGCCCGGTACCCTGGCAACAGTAGAGAGCTGCTATCTCGAGCTGCTTGACGCGCTCGATATTCATTTCCAGCACTATCCCTATATTCTCGGCGGTCGCCCGAGTATTGCCGACTGCGGCCTGATGGCGCCGCTGTACGCGCATCTGGCGCGCGATCCCGTGCCCTCCGGTCTGATGAAGAACAGGGCGCCCAATGTCTACCGCTGGACCGAGCGGATGAATCTCGCCGTGATTGCCGACGGTGAATTTCCCGAGCAGGCCGAGGCGTATTTCCCCGGCGACAGCATCGCGCCCACCCTGGAGGCGGTGCTGAAAATCATGTTCCGGGACTGGCGGCCGGAGATCCTCGCCAACACCGAGTGCTACAACGCCTGGGTGACCGCCGGTGAGGGCAGGAAGACAGGCGAGCTGGTGGCGCATGACGGCCAGCGCACGGTGCACCCAACCCTGGGTCCCATCGAATACGAGCTGGGCGGTTGCCGCATCCGGCGGGCCAGTGCACCGCACACGGTGTGGCATTTTGACAAAGCTGCCTCCCACGCCATGGGCCTGGTGGGCAAATCCGCTGAGGCGCTGGCCGCATTGCTCAAGCGCACGGGCGGGGAGTGGGTGATGGCGGTCGCCCTGGCGCGGCCGATGCAGCGCAGCGATTACGTGCTCGCGCTGGTCTGACGCGTCCGAAAGGCAAGGAGTATCCATGAATTACCCATCGCGCAAGATCCAGGTCAACGGCATCAACATGAACGTTGTGATAACCGGGGAAGGCCCCGACGTCCTGCTGGTGCACGGCTATCCCGACACGCACCGGGTCTGGCGCCGCCAGATACCGGCGCTGGTGGAGGCAGGCTTCCGGGTGATTGCGCCTGATACCCGCGGCTGCGGCGAAACGGACATCTCACCGCGCCGCGAGGACTACCGTATCGACAACCTGGTCGCCGACCTCATCGCGCTGCTGGATGCACTGGAGATCGACCGGGTGCGGCTGGTGGCCCACGACTGGGGCGCGGCAATCAGCTGGCAGCTGGCGATCGACCACCCCGAACGGGTCGACCGTTTTGTCGCCCTGTCCACCGGCCACCCCAATGCCTATCGCCGCGGCGGCCTGGTACAGAAGCTCAAGGGGTATTACACCCTGTTGTTCCAGCTGCCCTGGCTGCCTGAGCTGATATTGCGCAGTTTCAACTGGCTGGGATTTCGGCTGATCACCGGATATCCCGAGGAGCAGCGGGAGTGGCAGTCACAGCAATCGCGACCCGGGCGCCTGCAGGCCGGCCTGAACTA
>JAHEBL010000125.1 GCA_024642265.1 Haliea sp.
TGACGAGGGGTTTTTCGTATTCAACCTGTGTATTTTAAATGACGGCAGTTTGTGCCACGCGAACTGACCCTGTCAGAGCGGTTCACAGCAGGGCATTCCCGCTCAAACGTATGACCCATCGAGATCCGCGCCGTATTGTTGTAGCCAGGCCCCGAGAGGCACCAGTGCTTCGTCCTCATATTCGTCTCTCATGGCTGTAATACATCCATCCGACACCGTGAACACGGACCGCCCGGCCAGCCCTACCGCGGGAGATTCGCCCCGGATATAACTCACCAGCCAATCCAGGCGCACTTCCTGTCCAGCGGGTACCGCACGAACATGCGGCCCATCCGTTACTTCCAGGACCCTTTCATCGCAGCGCCGATCCAAACCGTCGACCGACTTTTTGAGTCCCTTCAATATTGCCTCCCGGCCCTGGATTGAACAGGCCAGCGGGCCACCACGCACCTCATAGGTAGCGCCCTCGCTGAAAAATGGTGTCAGGCGCGACCAGTTGTCATCCACCAGGGTCTCCTCGAAAGCCGCGGCATAATCCATAAATACCTGTACTGCCTTATCCATAATCTGACTCCCTTGGTATATGTAGCAATTAAAGATAGCAGACGGTGGGCGGGTGCGGCCGATAATCTGATTCGTTCAAAAGTTTTGAGGGCGCCCATCATACCGTCGCGATAGCAGATTGCTTGCGTGTAAACTAGACTGGAACACACCCTGATCTGTGAGAATCTTCACCATGGCAAACCATGAAATAAAATCCGAAGCCCAACTCAGGGCGCTTATCGGGCACCCTGTGCATGAATTGGTGCTGGTGAAAAGTGCCGACAGGATCACCCGCCCAATGAAGATATTCATTGAACAGTCCCCCTTCGTCTGCCTGGCGACTCACGGAAAGAGCGGGGCAAGCGATGTCAGTCCGCGGGGCGACGCGCCCGGCTTTGTGCATGTCCTCGACGAAAAGACACTGGTGATTCCCGACCGTCCGGGCAACAAACGCCTGGATAGCATCATCAACATCATCGATCAGCCCGAGCTGGCGCTGTTATTCATGATTCCAGGCGTGCTCGAAACGGTCCGGGTGAACGGCACTGGAACCGTCAGCACCGATCCAGCTTTGCTGAAGCGTTTCGAAGTGAATGGAAAGCTGCCTGTGCTCGTGATCGTCGTTACCGTGACCGAAGCGTTTGGCCACTGCTCCAAGGCGTTCAGACGGTCCAGGCTGTGGCAGCCTGATTATCTACCCGACGACAAAGTACCCAGCCTCGCGGAACTGATGTCCGGGCACCTGGACCTGGATAAAGACACAACCGATATGCTGGAAAGCGCGATTGAACAGGATGCCTCTGACAATATGTACTGAACCCGGCTACCTCGCGTGCAATCGTCGTATCAGTTCGCAAGATCAACCAGGGACCGTTTTGTCAGTGCGTCTTTATACGCCGCGGTCTCAGTAATTCAAGCGAAATTGACCGTCGCTGCGCCAACCCCGCTGGCTCCGCCGGAACCCGGACTGGGCTACACTGGGTACTTTGCGTCAACAAATAAACCCGGAGGCAGGTGCCATGCCACAATATGACCTGATTATCAGAAACGGCGAGATATACGACGGCAGTGGCCACGCGTCGTTTCGAGCAGACATCGCCATCAAGGCCGGGGTGATTGCCAGGGTGGCGAGCGATATCGAGGGAGACGCCACCAGGGAAATCGACGCCAGTGGCAAAATCGTCACGCCGGGTTTTGTCGACGTGCATACCCACTACGATGGCCAGGCTACCTGGGACTCCCACCTGGCGCCTTCCTCGAATCTCGGCGCTACCACGGTGGTGATGGGAAACTGCGGCGTCGGTTTTGCGCCCTGCCGGCCGAGCGACCGCGAAGTACTGGTCCAACTGATGGAAGGCGTGGAGGAAATTCCGGGAACTGCGCTGGCTGAGGGATTGCCATGGACATGGGAGAGCTTTCCGGAATTTCTCGACACACTGGACAGTAAAGCCCGGGATATCGATGTGGCGGTGCTGCTGCCCCATGGCCCTTTGCGGGTCTATGTAATGGGAGAGCGGGCAGTAGAGCGCCAAAAGGCCACCGCAGAGGATATCCGCCAGATGAAGTCACTTCTGGAGGATGGCTTGCGCGCGGGCGCGGTGGGGCTCTCGACCTCTCGCACCCTGTTACACCTCAGTAGTTCCGGCGCCCATGTCCCTACCTACCAGGCAGCCACCAGTGAGTTGAAGCAACTCGGCGAATCCCTGTCCGGTGAGTCGGGCCATGTCTTGCAGTTAATTTCGGACTGGGATGATCCCGCGGAGGAATTCAGCATACTGCTGGAAACCAGCCGCAGAACCGGTGCCAGGGGTACTTTTACCCTGATAGTGATCGATACCGCCAAAGTTGGCGTCGGCAATGCGTCAGACTTCTGGAAGGAACAGTTGGCACGCATCGATGACGCCCAGATGGAGGGTCTGGATATACGAGGTCAGGTAATATCCCGCCCCATCGGGGTCCTCATGGGGCACCCGGCATCCATGAGCCCGTTTTACCGGCGCCCGACCTTCATGGACCTGCAAAGCCTGCCCTGGGAGGAGCGAATGGAAAAGCTCAAGGACCCATCGGTAAAGGCAAAGATACTGGCGGAAGACAACGACAATCCACATATATTTGTGCGTCTGCTATCCGACAAATTCGACATGATGTACCCGGTGGAAGAACCTATCGAATACCTGCCCGCGCAGGAAGACTCGGTAGTCGCCCGGGCTGCGAGAGACGGTATCAGTCCGGCCGAATGGCTGTACGATTTTCTACTGGGGAACAATGGCAAAAACCTGATCTATATTCCCGCAGCCAATTTTGCCGAAGACGCCATCCCCCAGCTCCTGGGCCACGAGCATACGGTAGCTGCTCTGGGTGACGGGGGCGCCCACGTCGGTTCTATCTGCGACACCAGCAGCAACATATACTTGCTGACAAAATGGGTGCGGGAAAAGAAGGCGTTCAACCTGGCGAAAGGCATCAACATGCTCACACGCCAGCCGGCCGAACTGTTTTCCCTCTACGACCGCGGACTGGTAGCACCCGGCCTGAAAGCTGACATCAACATAATCGATTTTGATGCCCTGCAGCTGCACACGCCGCATGTAGTCCACGATCTCCCTGCCGGTGGTATGCGCTTTCTGCAGAACGCAGATGGTCTACTGGCCACGATCGTTTCAGGCGATATTATTTATCGCAACGGGGAGGCCACAGGTGCGCTGCCCGGCCGGCTTATTCGGGGGCAGCGGCAGGATCCCCGCACGACAATTGCCTGATATGTATAGCCTCCTGTGCGCGGTAACAAAGAGGGCACCTCGACCTGGCGTTGACATATCCGGGAAGCCCCTCGATTATGGATTCAGGCCTGTCAGTTTGAAGTTGCCGGTAGCGAGTACAAGCTGTTGAAACCTCTATCCGAAAATCCCGGGCACATCGAACGTCTATGCAGCCAGCTTGACCTGGGCGCCCACCGGGGAAAGCCTGGCCGGGTTCGCGGTGGTTTTCATCACAGTATGTGGCGGCTGGAAACACAGGGCGGATGCTTTGCGGTGAAGCAGTTGGCAGAGGACATGGACATGGAGAATCCAGCCATCGTCGCCCAGATAAATGCCACCGAGGTCACCGCCCGCGAGTTTTCCAGACAGGGGATTCCCGCCCTGCATTCGCTTTACGTGGACCGACAACACCTGCAGTTGCTGGACGGTGTGGGATACCTCGTTTATCCCTGGACCAACGCCACCGCCTGCCACCGGAATCGTATCCGGGAACATCATGCGGTGATTGTCGCCAGCACCCTGGCCCACATACATCGCAGTGATATCAACGTGCCGGAGCTACACGATGTGCCTTCCTTTCCCGTGACCGCAGAACGGGTAATAGACCTGGTGACACTGGCACGGCAGCGCAACGTGCGCTACAGCCAGATTCTCGAGGACCGGCAGGACGATATCTTGCGAATTGTCGAGTTACACGGGCCAGCGCTGGAGCGGCTCGAGGCGCACCAGGTAATCAGCCACGGCGACCTCGATCACAAAAATATCCTCTGGTATGAAAAGGATGAGCCGCTGTTGATTGACTGGGAATCTGCGCGGCGCCTGAACCCGACTTACGAGCTGTTACTGGAGGCACTGGACTGGGGCGGTATCACTGCACACTTTGACGCGCGGCCTTTCACCACTATTTTGCAAGCCTACGTGGATGCGGGCGGCCGGATCGTCGAGGATATGATACCGGCGGCTTCGGACGCCATTCAGGGGGCCTGGGTCAACTGGCTTCTCTATAACGTGGGCAGGGCGGTGGGGCTGAAGGACACACACCAGCGCGCCATTGGCTCCAGCCAGGTGGATCTCGTTCTGAGTGCCCTGCTGCGCATGGAAAAGCAAGCCGACAGGTTAACCGCCATTGCCATGCAGTACGCGTCCTGATAATCGCCAGCCGTGCGGAGTTTTCAGCCAGGTTCCCCTGGGCCAAGCCACCGATCCCGTCATTGTCGTTCCCGCCAGCCTGACAGCACAAGCGGATCAACGAATGTACCGGGTGAAAGGGACCACAAAAGATCGCGTGCATCTGGAAAACGCTGATTGACCTCAGGGTGGCGCCTGGTTCGGGTTGCGCGCCTGTGCCTTTATCAGTTGCCCGTCTGCCGGCAGCAGAAAGCCCCGTTTGACCGCGCTGTCGGTGGTTCTGTCTATGGCTTCGATATAGGCGTCCCGCCCCGGATATAGCTGCGACAGGGTTGCCTCGTCAAATAGCGCCGTGGTTCCGAACAGGAAGCAGAAACTGGAACCGGTCTGCCCCGTGCCGGAAAACGTCGCGACCGGGGCCTCCACGTATGGGGTGCGGATGCCGCCGGTGGCATTCCCCAAGTGGTCACGTAGCAAGGCAGTGCCGTCATCGCTGCGGGCTAATCGCCCCGCCGTGGGTGCGGCCTCCCCGGTGCGTACCCAGTGGTTCAGCGCGGCGATCGCGGCCTTGAGCACCCAGTGGCCCGGCCCGTCGTTGATAGGCTGTTCACACTCGATGATGCCGGCCGCGTCGCCGGATCGGGTTTCAATAACTTTCGCGACGCCTGGATCGCCGCCGCGATCGTACGGTCCCTTGACCACGCCGTAGGCGTCGTAGTGCGCGGTCCCGGCCACTTCCCAGAGACGGAAATTACCCGCATCAGGCTGGGGTGTTGCCGCCGCGCCCCGGAAGAAGATGTCCGTTTCCATCTCGACGCCCATGACCGGCTCCGGAAAATCGCCGCGAATGAACGTGGGGTAGGGGGTTGGCACCGCAAGCTGCGGCTCCTGCGACAGCGGCGCACTGCCGTTGCCGCGGCTGTGTATCAGGAAGCCGTCGAACAAGCCGATCCTGGGGTGGATGGCGTTGACGTAGGTGGCCATTCGTCCGGCGGACTGCGACTCACCGACCCCGATCAGGAACCGTACCTCCAGCCCGTCGAGGGGATCGACTCCCGCCGGATTGCGCACGGCCTGTGCGGCCTGGGAATAGATGTCGTAGGAAAAACTGTCGCCGGGGTGACTGAGGCTGCCGTAGCGCTCCGAATCCACCGCCTTCAGTGACACGTCGAACGCGGCGCCTCCGCCCTCCACCCCCACAGACTGGGCAGACACGCCAACCCAGGCGTAGCCACTGCGCACCAACTCCGTGTGCATTTGAACCCAGTCAGGTGCCGCGTCCGTCCCGCCGGACACGTTCAGCCACTCCACCATTACGGTACCGTTGAAATCGCCGGCATTTTCCGGCCGCAGCACGACGATGCGAGACTTGAATGGCGCGGCATCGGCGGGTGCCACCGACCATGCGCCGTCTTCGCCCAGTTCATCGGTGGCGATGTAGGAGGTGGCGGTACCGGAGATAAAGTACTCGGTTTCGCGGTAGCCCAGCTCCGCTTCATCAAAGTACAGGCCGGCGTAAAAGGGTGTGCCCGGCGTGTAGTTGAGCAATTCGCTGAGGTCGACGTCCACCGGCCCGATAGACAGTTTGCAGCAGTTCTCGCCTCCACCGCCGGTAACCGGTCCTGTGACCATGGGGTTGTCGGCCAGTGGCTTGACCACCGGGGCGGGGGAGTTGTCGCTGTCCGAGCAGGCGGCCAGGCCCAGCAATAGCGCCAGGACTGGCGATAACGGAAATTGTTGCCGTTTGCAGACTCGCATTGGCTAAAGCGCCCCCGGGATTGCCGTTGTCACATCTTACCCCCAAGCGTGGAAACCAGTTCTGCTACCGTTATAGCGCGTTTTAGCTTCAGGTGAAAAGTTATCTATATAAGACGAGCTTTCCGGCGCAGCCCGCGCTGACCCTGTTTACCGCGCAATTTCAGCAAGTATCTGCGCCACCTGTCCCGGCTCCGATATCATCAGGTCGTGTCCGGTTTCGACATGCCAATAGCGCCCCTGGGTCATTCCCCGGATCGCCTCGCGGATCTCATCGGTAAGCGAATCCTGCTGCACGTTCGTGGTGATCATCGATATCGGTATCCGGCGCATCGCCTCCTCGTTGCCAAGCTTCAACTTCTGCTCGAAGCACTGCCACGGGTGTGGGGTCAGTTTCGGCTTCATCCAGGCAATCTGTGCCGGGTCCGTAACCCCATAGTAATCGCCCGGGCTCATCGGGTACTTACCGGGAAAGAGCACCAGCTCGACCCCATCGATTATCTGCGCGTCAGCCCGCGCCGCGTTCATCATGTCCCCCGCCACATCCACCAGGGACTGGCCGTCAGCCGGATACGCCGCATCGAGGTACACGAGGTTGGCTATTCGATCCGTGCGCCTGTCTGCCGTGCCGGTAATCACCATACCCCCGTAGCTGTGGCCCACCAGGATGACATCGTGAAGATCTTCAAAATCGATCAGTTTCACCACGTCGGTGATCTGCAAATTCAGATCGATATGGGGGCCCAACAGGTGTTCCCGTTCACCCAGGCCCGTCAATGTCGGCGTGTAAACGTCATGACCCTTCGTCCGCAATAGTCGCGCCACCTGCTGATAGCACCAACCACCGTGTCCCCCGCCGTGTACCAGTACATAAGTTGCCATGCCATGCCTCGTTCGCCAAACAGAATTATCTTCGCTGCTCACCTTGCACGAAATTGGTGTTTCGCACTACAGCTTCCGCCGGAACTGTACCCGATACTCCCGCGGTGTCATGCCCGTCCAGCGTTTGAACGCCTCCCTGAAACCGGCCGCATCTGCGAATCCGCATCGTTGCGCCACCAGCGGCAGCGGGCGCTGCCCGTTCTCCAGTTCCCGCATGGCAATTTGCAGTTGGTATTCCTGCAGGAGCTGCCGGAAACTGGTTCCCGCGGCCTGCAGCCGTCGCCGCAGGGTACGGGGACTCATCGCCAGCCGCCCGGCCAGTTCCTCGAGATCGGGCGCCCCAGGTAGGCTAGGGTCCCAGGTAGGCCACGCTGTCCTGGTGAGAATCCGGGGTGGCCCCCTTCCAGCGCACCGAACCAAACGGGCGTTCCAGCCCGCGCCGGATCCGTTTGTCATGGCTTTCCATCGTGAAGGCGTCTGCCTTTTGCTGCGCCTCCATATCGGCCTGGGTAAACCTGTCACGCATCCTGAGGTAATCACCCCAGGTGGGAAAGTGATAGCGCTCGGTCCAGAGCGCGGGCTCCCCTATGTCCCGGGTAATCGACCAGTCAAATGCGCCATTGCGCAACCGGGCCCGCCGCAGCTCCAGCATGGCATCGTAATAGGCACGCGCATTTTCAGGCTCGACCCGGTAATCCACTTCAATCACCACCGGGCCGGATCGCAGGGTGATAGCCAGTGCCACCTCCGGCTCATTGACGATGGCAACCGCGGCCGCGCCGGCCTGATTCACCTCGGGCAACCGCAGGAACAATGCACAGGCCGGCAATACCAGCATGAAGGCTCCCGAGGCGACAATCGCGCCCTCTACTGACCAGCTGCCGGCAACCGCTCCCCAGAACCAGGCGCCGACCGCAATGCCACCGGTCAGCAGCGACGAAAAAAGTGAGAGCGCCCGCGCCATGACCCAGCGCGGTGCCGTGAGCTGGACCGATATGTTGAACAGGGCGATCGTCACCATGGTCGCGCCCCCGATCAGGAACAGGCCAAGGCAGGTCAGTGGCAGGGTGCGGCTAAGCCCGACGAGCAGCAGGGCCAGGCCGCCGACTATGGCCAGGCAGGATACGGCTTTCTCGACACCGAGTGTGTCGCGCATGATGTTTATCATCAGCGCACCGACGACGGCGCCTATTCCGCTCGCGCCAAGCAGTATGCCGAACGTGGCTGCGTCCCCGCCGAGTATGTCCCTGGCGACCAGCGGCGCCAGAGCAGGCGCGCTTGCTCCCGCGAGACCAAAAATAAACGCGCGTACCAGCACCGTGCGGATGGGGCGTGAATGAACCACATAACGGACCCCGGAAACCATCGCGCGCGTAAGATGCTCGGGCGGCAGGCGGGAGGGCACGCTGGCCCGCTTCCAGAGTAAAAAGGCCAGTATCAGTGGCAGGTAGGCCAGGGCGTTGAAGGCGAAGGCGGCCTGCGCTCCCAGTGTCAGCACTATGAGGCCGCCCAAGGCAGGGCCGAAACTGCGTGCGACGTTATAGCTGATGGTGCCCAGGGCAATCGCGGCAGGCAGGTCTGTCGGTTTCACCTGTTCGCCGATCGATGACTGCCAGGCGGGATTGTAAATGGCCACACCTGCGCCTATAAGCGAGCAGAACAGGAGTAACAGCCAGGGGGAGGTCAGCTCATAAAACGCCAGTAAAGAGAGCATCGAGCCAAAAAATGCGGCGATGCCCAGACCGAGTATGGCGATTTTCCTACGGTCAAAGGTATCGGCGATGGCACCGGCTGGCAAGGCGACCAGCATCAGGGGCAGCATCAGTGCCGACTGGACCAAAGCCACCATGCCGGGCTCCGACGTCATGCGCGTCATCTCCCATGCCACGCCGACCCCGAGGATGAGCTGACCGAAGTTCGAGACGATGCTCGCACTCCAGATGCGCCGGAATACCGGTTCCCTTAGCGGTGCGAGCGCGCCTCCCCTCCCGGCTGTATCCACGCGGGCACCCTCGCCGGCGGTTGCAACAGCCTGCTCGTTATCAGCGCCCAAGTGGCCGGCTCCGTGTCTTCCCGGCACTACCCGCAGCGATGGCCTCGACGTAGGGCCGGATGACCCTGGTCCAAACGGCATAGCCCTTCGCATTCAGGTGCACGCCGTCGAAGGTGAAGAGTTCGGACCTGGTTGCGCCGCCAGCGTCCTGCATGGCCGGTACGATATCGATGTAACACAAGCGTGGGTCAGCAGCGCAGAATTTCTCGATCATCCGGTTCGCCCGCTGCATTTCCGGCCAGTACTTCTGCCGGCTTTTGGCAGGCTTGATTGCAATATAATGAATCGGCACATCGGGCAGCTGCTGGCCTACATGTTCGCAGAACTGCCGGAAGTTCTGGCAGACTTCCTCGGCAGAGTGCCGCCTGGTGAACCATAACCCGGCAATATCATTTTCCCCCGCGTACAGGAAAATTGCGGCTGGCCGGTAGGGCAGGATGATTTCTTCTGCATAGTGCAGCACCTGGTGGATCATGGATCCGCCGAAGCCCCGGTTGATCACCGTGTAGGGCGCCATATCCCGTTCCAGCGAAGACCAGAAGCGGATGCTGGAACTGCCGGTAAACAATATGGCATTGGCAGGGGGCGGACTGCGCCTGTCCTGCCGGCGAAACTTCTCAATGGC
>JAHEBL010000224.1 GCA_024642265.1 Haliea sp.
GGATGACAGTGGTTGCAGTGTTTTTACTCGCAACCACACTGACGGCGGCGTTGGCCATCGGCCTTCAGTATTACTTCGGCCAGGCGATGGCGAGGCAGACCGCGTCTGAGCTCTACGCAGCCGCTTCCGCGGGTATCGCTACCGAGCTCGATAACATCGGTAAGATCAACAGCAATGTCATGGACTTGCTCGCCAACAACCCCGAGCTTGCACAGCCTGGTCAGCGACAGGTGCAGCTTCATACTTTTACCTCGATACTCGCCCGAAACCCGCTGTACTACGGCATCTACCTGGCCGGCGGGGACAGCAGTTTTTTCGAGGTCATAAACCTCGACAACAGTGACCAAGCCCGACAGGTGTTCCGTGCCACTCCGACAGACCGCTGGCTGGTGACTGAAGTCAGGCGACAGGGCAGCAGTTATCAGCGCTCCTTCGAGTATCTCGACAGCGGCCTGAATCTTCGGCTCAGGCGTTACGAACCCACCGATTTCGACGCCGTCAGCCGCCCGTGGTACCAGGCTGCGATCTCGTCGGACGGGATGGTCTCCAGCGAACCATACCTGTTCGCCCAGTTAGGCGTGCCTGGGCAGACGCTTTCGCGCCGGCTCGCCGGAACGACATCAGTCATTGGCATCGATATGACCATGTCGACAATATCGTCGCTTCTCAGGAAGAATGCGATTGCCGATCGCAGCGATATTTTTCTCTACGATGCCAATGGCCAGGTGCTGGCATCCAGCCTCAACGATGACCAGAATACGGCGCTGCCAACCGCGCCGAAGCTGGAATTGAGCGAGGAAGACAAGGCCTTTGTCCGTTCGTTGCCGGTACTGAGAGTCTCCAACGAACTCGACTGGCCGCCATTCGACTTTGCCCAATCCGGGATACCCCGGGGCTATTCGATCGACATGATCAACATGCTGGCCGAGATGACAGGGATAAAAGTCCGGTTTGTAAATGGTTACAGTTGGCCCGAGTTGACGCAGCAATACCTGGACGGGGAGATCGATCTCCTGCAGTCGGTAATCCCCGCCGCGGAAATGACCGGCATTGGGCTGTCCGGTCTCGGTTATGCGAAACTGCCCTACGCGCTGGCCACGAGACCGGGGCCGGATGCTCCCCCTGGACTGCAACAACTGACGGGTAAAACGCTGGCTATTCCCTCAGGCTGGTCGATCATCCCTGCGATCAGGAAGAATTTTCCGAGTATCAATATAGTTGAGACCAAGACCACACTGCATTCGCTGGAGCTGGTTGCTGCCGGAGAAGTCGATGCCGCCCTGGATACGGAAGTCATCATGCGCTACCTCTCCCGGCATTACTTTCTCGGGGATTTCGAATACCACCGAGCCCAGGACTCTGATCAAAAAATGTTTCCTGATACGCTTCACATACTGGTGCCAGCGAACCGACAACAGCTGCGAGACCTGCTGGATAAGGCCATAGCAGCCATCACGCCCGCCCAACGCAAGTATCTGGAACAAACATGGCTCGACTTCGAGGCCTCCGCAGGTGGTACCGTGTCGAGCGCCGTACCTGACGAGGCCATGATCAGGATGGCGGGGGACCCGGGACGGCACCGCCGGATCGTGGAATCGCAACAGGGTGGAGAAAACTGGCTGCTGTACGTCGCCCCCAGTACCGACGGGGAGGCAAATTCCCTGCCGGTGTATGTGGGCATTCGAGCGAAACTGGCCGAGGTAGTAGATCCGTTCCTCGATGAACTAAAACTGTCCATCGGCATTACCTCCGCGTTTCTGCTTATGATCATGCCTCTGTCATGGTTTTTTGCGAACCCGATAGTAAACCCGATCAGGCAACTTGCCGCGGAGAATGACAAGGTGCGCCGCCGCGCTTACGGCGACGTGGAACGTGTGCCCTCCAGGGTGATGGAGTTGGACGATCTGTCCGAATCGATGGTCAGCATGGTCGCCGCCATCCAGGCCCATGAACTCGCCCAGCGCAAGCTGATGGACTCCTTCATAGAGTTGATAGCAGAGGCGATAGATGACAAGTCCGCCTACACCGGGGGACACTGTGAGCGCGTCCCCGAGTTGGCAATGATGCTCGCACATTCGGCGTCGCAGTCCAGCCTGCCTGCCTTTCGCGATTTTCAGCTGGAGACAGATGACGAGTGGCGAGAGTACCGTATCGCCGCCTGGCTGCACGATTGCGGCAAGATCACGACCCCTGAACATATCGTGGACAAGGGAAGCAAGCTGGAGACGATCTACAACCGCCTGCACGAGGTCCGCATGCGCTTTGAAGTATTGTGGCGGGATGCCGAGATCGAGTTCCTGAAAGCAGTTGTTGACGATGGCGGGACCCGCGATGAAGCGCAGCGGCAGTTGGAAAAAACGCGTGCCAGACTACAGGACGATTTTCGTTTCGTGGCAAAGTGTAACGTGGGAGGTGAGCTCATGGCAGATGAGGATCAGGAGCGCCTGCGGGATATCGCCGAAATGCGCTGGCTGCGGCATTTTGACGACCGTATCGGCCTGTCCCCGACCGAAGAACTGCGCCTCCCGACCGTCGCAGCGGAACTGCCCACAGAAGAGCAGTTATTGAGCGACAAGCCGGAGAATCTGATCAAGCGCACAGGCTCCACGGACTACCCCGCAAAATTGGGTATTAATATGGAGGT
>JAHEBL010000024.1 GCA_024642265.1 Haliea sp.
TCAGCGCTGAGGCCCGGGCCCGCCGGCAGGCTTACAATGAGAGTGTCCTGGGTCGGCTGCAGCAGATCGATGAGAGTGCGCTGCAGGGGCAAGAGCGCACCAGTTACAGGCTGTTCCGGTACGAGCGTGAGGCGGAACGGGAGAGCTATCAATATCCGGACCACCTGTTTCCCATCACCAGCCTGTTTGGCTACCACAGCTATTTCGCCGAGGCGCCCGCCAAAATGGCCTTCAATACCCCGGCCGATTACGAGCGCTACCTGGTAAGCCTGGCCGATTTTCCCCGCTATAACCGGGAGCATATACAGCTGCTGGAACAAGCGATCGAGCGAGGCTACACCCAGTATTGCGAATCGATGGCGGGGTACGAGGTGACCATCGGTGACCTGCTTGTCGAGAACCCGGAAGACAGCAGCCTTTACGCCCCGTTCACTGCAATGCCGGCCACCTTTCCACCAGCCCTGCGGGCAGACCTGGGCAAGCGCGGCGTGGCACTCGTGAAGGACTCGGTGTTGTCGTCCTATGCCGAGCTGTACGAGTTTTTCACTCAGAGCTATATGCCCAATTGCCGCAAGCAGCCCGGTATTTCCTCACTGCCCGGTGGCGCTGAATACTATGCTCACTTGCTGCGGTTTTTTACCACCACGGATGTGAGCCCGCGTGAAATTCATCAGCTGGGCATGCTCGAAACCGCCCGTATCAGGACAGAGATGGAGACTGTCATCCGCCAGCTCGGATTCAAGGGGAGTTTCACGGAATTCCTGGACTACCTGCGCACGGATCCTGGTTTCTACGCCAGTGACTCACAGGACCTGCTGGAGAAAACGGCCTGGATTGCCAAGAAGATGGACGGCATGATGCCTGCTTTCTTCGGGCGACAGGCGCGCACCCCCTACACGGTCCGTCCCGTGGAAGGGCGCGGCGGCTACTATGTGTCCGGTGCGCCGGATGGTAGTACACCGGGTATCTTCTATATCAATGTGACTGACCTTGCGGCAAAGCCACTTTACAATCTGGAGGCGCTCACCCTGCACGAGGCGGTGCCCGGGCACCACCACCAGACAGCGCTCGCCATGGAACTGGACCTGCCCCGGTTCAGGCAGAGCGTGTACCACGCGGCGTTCGGCGAGGGCTGGGGACTGTACTCGGAACGACTGGGGCTGGAGGCGGGTTTCTATACCGACCCCTACAGCAATTTTGGACGGCTGACGTATGAAATGTGGCGGGCGAACCGGCTGGTGGTCGATACCGGTATTCACGCTTTCGGCTGGTCGCGACAACAGGCGATCGATTACCTCATGGAAAACTCGGCCCTGACTCTGCCCGAGGTGGTCGCCGAGGTAGACCGCTATATCACCTGGCCGGGACAGGCTACCGCGTACAAAATAGGTGAGCTGAGAATCAGGGCCCTGCGAGCCAGGGCGGAACAAACCCTGGGGCCTGATTTCGATATCAGGGCCTTTCATGATGTGGTGGTCGGCAACGGCTCGGTGCCGATTGCCGTCCTCGAGCAGATCGTGGGTGACTGGATTGCCGGCCAGCTGCGGTAAGCCGCGAGTCGCCCGTCAATGACGGCCGTCGCTGGATTCGAGCTCGCGCAGCTGCTGCTGGTATGGGCAGTGGTGGCGCTGGCCGCAGTTCTGCGCGGCTTCACCGGATTTGGTTTTGCGCTGGTTGCGGTGCCCGTATTTTCACTGATCATGCCGCCCACTGAGGCGGTGGTGCTCAGCGCACTGCTCACCCTCACTATCAGCCTGTTGGGAATTCGCAGTTACTGGGGTGTGGTGCCCCTGCTGCCGATGTGGCCGCTCGTGCTCATGGCGTTTGTCGGTACGGCAGCTGGCACCCTGGTCGTCACTGTGATTTCGGCGAGCCGGTTCCAGCTATGGGCGGGGCTGTCGGTTATCCTCGCCTGTCTTGGCATGACCCTGTTCCGGCCGTTAAAGCAACCGCTGCATCCCGTGTTCGCCTGGCTCACCGGGCTGCTCTCCGGGCTGATGAATGGCGCCCTGGCGATACCCGGGCCGCCAATGATCATCTATGCCATGTTGCAGGAGCCGCAGCCACATCGCAGCAGGGCCCTGCTGATGACTTTTTTCCTGGCCGCGTCACTGCTCGCCCTGGCCTCTTACTCGGTCGCAGGTTTTGTCAACATGCACTCTTTTGGCTATTTCCTGGCTGCCTTGCCGGCGCTCTATGCGGGTGACAGGCTGGGCGTTTACCTGTTTCGCCGCTTTGGCAGCGCCCTGTACCGGCACATTGCGCTGGCGGGGTTGTTGGCGTTGGGTGTCAGTATTGTGGTGCGCGCGCTGCTGTGAGCCCGGCAAGGCGGACTGCGATGCCAGCTGGCCGCAGGGATGAACGCCCGAGCGCTTAGTGCTGCGACGATCTGCTGTCGGGCTTGTGTGACATAGTGCGTTGGCGCGGACAGCGCGGGGGTGCGCGGCCTTGTGGTGCGGATATGCAGTCCGCACCCTGGTGAAAATAAATAATAGAACACGCTTGCTGCTTTGTGTCGTTGATGTAAGCTACAGTGATCTTGAAAAAAAGAGCCGCTGGCCGCGCGGCGATATGAAGCTGACGGCAAAGGTGGTCAGCGACCAGGCAGAATGATACGCAGTAGGTGACGTGGTAATTATAATCCGATAAGGAAGACCGCGCTGAAAACGATACGGTACAGGCTTGCCTTCTTCACCATGCACCATCGGGTGGTGTCCCTGCTGGTGATAGGGGCAATTACCCTGTTTTTTGCCGCTGGCCTCCGCCATGTCGAGCTGCGCACGATCTTCTCTGACCTGCTCCCAAAGAACCATCCCTTCGTACAGACCTACGCGGACCATCCCAACTTCGGTAATCCGCTAACGGTTACCGTGATGATAAAGCGCAAGGATGGGGATATCTACAACCCCGAGACCTTGCAGAAAGTGTGGAACCTTACCCGGGAGATCGACCTGGTTCCCGCGGTTGATCACGACCAGATTCTGTCCATAGCAACAGAGAAGGCGCGGTACTCCGAAGCCACACCTTATGGCATCGAGAGCCAGCCGCTGATGGGTGACCACGCGCCGGCCAACGATCAGGAAATCGAGGAGTTTCGCAAGCGGGTGGACAAGGCGCCCAATGCGAGGGAATTCCTGATCTCCCAGGACGGGTCCTCTACGCTCGTCAAGGCTACCTTTATCGAGCGCCTGATGGATTACGGCGAGATCTTCGACAACGTCCAGGCACTGGTGGCAAAAGAGCGGGATGCGAACCACGAAATCTACGTGGCGGGTCAGCCCATGCTCACCGGCTGGGTCTATAGCCATGAGAAAGCAATGCTGGGTATCTTCGCGGTCACCGGCGGGGCCCTGCTGCTTTCCCTGGTTCTTTACATGCGCAATATCGCAGGCGTGGTGACTCCCATTACCACCAGCCTGGTGGCCGGTATCTGGGGCTTCGGGTTTGTGGGCTGGCTGGGTGACCCCATCGAGCCATTGATCATGGTGGTGCCACTGTTGCTGGTGGCCCGCTCATTCAGCCATTGCGTGCAGTTTATCGAACGCTATTACGAGGTCTATCACACTGTTGGCGACAAGCGTAAGGCCGCCGAGATCTCCCTCGGGGTGATGATGGCGCCTGGGACACTGGGAATCGTTACTGACGCGGTCGGCCTGTTCCTGATCATGGTCGCACCCATACCGGCAATGGAGCGCTTTGCGGTGTTCTGCGGTTTCTGGGCGCTCATACTGATACCCACCAATGTGTTCCTGTCGCCGCTGATGCTCTCGTTCCTGCCGGAACCGAAGAATGTCGACAACATCATCGGAACCAATAAGGATGGCGGCAGTTTTGTTCACCGCGCCATTCGCAGCTTGCTGGCGCGCATGGCGACCCTCAGCCATGGCAAGCGGGCGCCGGTAACCACGGCCGTGCTCATCGTATTGACACTTGTCAGTATCAGCCAGGTTGTGCAGATCAAGGTGGGTAACCCGGTAGAGGGCAGCAGCCTGCTGTGGGATGACTCGGAATACAACGTCGCAGTGTCCCAGATCAACCAGAAATTCGCCGGCCTGAATACGCTGGAAGTCGTGTTTGAGGCCAGGGATATCAACAACCCGAGTCGGGTGGCGCGACAGGCTGAAACGGTTTTCTCGATGTTGAAGCTGCAACGCATTCTCGAAAACGCGGAAGTGCCGCCGGTCGCGACGCTGTCCTTCGCCGATTACCTGCCGGAAGCCAATCGCCTGTTCAGTGGCGGTAATCCAAAATGGGCGCCGCTGGATCCGAGCCAGGAGGCCGTCGCCGCCGCTGCCGGGGCGGTAATGGTCGGTACCGGGCCCAAGGCCTTCCTGCATGTTGCCGACTTTGTGCAGCAAAATGCCACGGTTTCATTGTGGTACAAGGACAATAAGCAGGAGACCGTTGACCTGGCGCTGGCGCAGACGCGCGCCGCGCTGGAAGAGGTAGGCATCGATCATGAGGCGTTTCAAATCCGCCTGGGCACCGGCACGATTGCGTTGCAACAATCGATCAATGACACGGTGGACTACTATCAGTGGATCATCCTCGGCCTGCTGAATATTGTTATTCTCATCACCTGCAGCTACGCCTACCGGTCAGTGGTGGCGGGCATACTGCTGCTGATTCCGGTCAACCTGTCGAATATTCTGCTCGGTGCCGTCATGGTGCAGATGGGCATTGGCCTTGACGTCAACACCTTGCCCATTGCGGCAATTGGAATCGGGGTGGGGATCGATTACGGCATCTACCTGCTGAGTCGTATCTGTGAGGAATATCAGGAATTTGCCGACCACGCCAAGGCTATAGACGATGCCGTTGGGACTACCGGGAAGGCGATTTTCTTTACGGCGACTATAGTACTGATTGGCATCCTGCCGTGGTATTTCCTGTCCGGGCTCAAGTTCCTGGCGGATATGGGCCTGTTGTTGGTCATGGTGATGCTTATCAATATGGTTATTGCCCTGATCGTGGTGCCACTGCTGGTGTGGTTGATCAAGCCGAAGTTTCTGGGTTACGAAGACCTGCTTGTGGGGGAAGGTGTCGATCTTTCCGAGTACACCGTCCCGGATGACCCGGCGCACGTTGCGGCGGCCCAGTAGCCATCTATTGTGTAGGAAGGTAGACAAGGACATAAACACAGCACCGTTCCTGAGGAGGAGCCAATATGCACATCAAGAAATATGACCATAATTACAGCAGAAGGGTATTTCTGGACAGAGTGACAAAAGGCGCTATGGCGGCCGGAGTACTGACGCCATTATGGCCCCTGATATCCCAGGCGGCAGACATTACCAAGGCCTACCCCGAGGAATTGCTGTCCATCGACGCCTACACCAAGGGCAAGGTCAAAACAGGCGACTTTATCACCGCTGAAAATGTGGAACTGGTCAAAGACCTGCTGGACCCGATAGCCTATGTCCAGATCAGCCAGATGGGGCGGCGTGTCAAAATCGTCCCCACCACAACCGATGTGACAAAGATCTATCCCCATGAGTACCTGGAGGCCACCCTCAGGAACTCTGGCAAGGCAAAAATGGATGCTGATGGCAATGTCTTTACAACTGACGGCAAACCCTGGATTGGCGGCAACCCTTTCCCCGACGCTCAAACCGGCACCGAGGCGTTCGCCAACATTACCTTGAGTTGGGGTCGTCATGACGAGAACCTGTATGCCATACGCGATTGGGACATTGGTCCCGACGGTTCAGAGCAATACCAGTACGACTTCTGCTGGGCGGAGAAGAATACCGTCGGGCTGGTCAATGGCGACAGCCCCTACTGGGCCGGACACGAGGATAAGCTGCGCTATCAGTCAGTCTGGTTTACCTACCCCAACGATTCACGGGGCACTTCATTCCTCAATACCTGGTATTACGATCAACGTAAGTTCCCGGAGTTGTTCGGCTATATCCCCGCGTTCAAGCGCGTTCGCCGGTTCCCCTCCAGCCAGCGTTTCGAGCCGCTGGTTCCGGGTATCACTGTGTTCCTGTCCGACGCCTGGGCCGCCGGCGACCCCATGCTGACCTGGGGCAACTATAAAGTCATCGGCCGGCAGCCGATGCTGGGCGCTATTTCAAATAACTGGATGGGGAATAACGAAAACTATGAGCCGGCCGTTCACGGCGGCCCCAAGGGCATTACCTTCTTTGACCAGACCATGGAATTGATCCCCGAAACCATTGTGGTCGAGGCCGAACCCACAGGTTACCCGCGGGCGCCCGTAAGCAAGAAGCGGGTCTGGATAGACACGCGCAATATGATGTTTATTGCCTATGTGACCTATGACAGGCGCGGTGAACTGTGGAAATCATTCGAGCCCTCTTTCAGTCAGTATGTGCAGGGCGATACTGTCAAAATGGACGGCGAACACCCGGTCTGGTCCTGGACTCATGTGCACACGCATGACATCCAGACCAATCGCATGAGTCGTTTCTACCAGGCCAAGGAGGTGCGTGGCGGATTCTACTCGGGTTATAACCAGGGTGATCTTTATGACCGCTATATGACCGTACCCGCGATCCAGCGCCTCGGCAGCTGATTCATGCTGCACCGATCAGTCTGCTTCGCGCTGCTGGCCTGCGGCCTTGGGTTGCCGCCGGGAGTCCTGGCTGAACCAGTCAGGGTTTTTGGCGGAACGGCTCACGACGCGCTTTACGGCCTGTGCCTGGACGGTCAGCGGGGAATTGCCGTCGGCAGCTCCGGGTTTGTAGTCGAGAGCTCTGACGGCGGCCAAAGCTGGACCCCCGGGCAGAGCTTCACCGAAAGTGCGTTACTGGATGTCAGCTGCGGTGTCGGGTCCACTTTGATCGTGGCCCAGCAGGGCGGTATTTTTCGATCCGAGAATGGCGCCTTCAAAGCAGTTGAATCGGGCACAGATGCCCGCCTGTTGGGTGTTGACAGCAACAGCAACGGCCTGGCCTTCGCCGTGGGTGGCTTCGGAACGATTCTGCGCTCCGAAGATGACGGTGCGAGCTGGGAATCCGTGCCTGTGGACTGGGAGGCGGTTCTCAATGACTTTGTCGAGCCCCATCTTTACGCCGTTGATGTTTCACCCGCGGGTGTGGTCACAATCGTTGGCGAGTTCGAGTTGGTAATCCGTTCCACTGATGGTGGAGAGACCTGGGAAACAGCACATAAGGGAGAGGCTTCCCTGTTTGGGCTGACCTTGAATGCCGATGGCAATGGCTTTGCTGTCGGACAGAACGGCAGGGTTATCCGCACCGGAGACGGCGGCATCAGCTGGTCGGAAATGCCGACCCCGACAGCTGGAATTCTGCTCAATGTGTGGTCGGGCCCGGATGGCGAGACCCTGGTGAGTGGTATTCGAAACCTGCTGCAAAGCAGTGATGGAGGTTTAAGCTGGAAGCTTCTGGAAGGCGGGGATCTGAATACCGGCTGGTATCAGGGTCTTGTGGTTACCAGCGGCGCAAGTTCGTCGGGTGCTTCGGCCCTGCTGGCGGGGCACCATGGCAATGTTCTGAAAGTGCAATTGGATTAGATCTGTAATTGATAAAAATAGAAAACGGAGAGACCCATGACTGATAAGAAAGCAGCAACAACTGCGATACAGGGTGTCGGTGCTATTGCCTTGCTGGTTTCAGCGCAGGGTGCAATGGCCGCCGACTGGGATTTTTCAGGTTTTATTCGCCAGGAAGGAGCCTACTCACTGAGTGAAGGTGGTCGCGAGAACTACTGGAACCAGGGGGGCAACATGTACAATGGCAACCCGACCATTAACACTATAAATGAGGCCGTGGGAATCGTGCCCGCCACGATTACCCGGCCGAAGTCTTTGGAAGAGGACAATGACTGGAACCTGAATATGACACGCGGCCAACTGGATATAGATGCCAAGTTCAGTGACAGCCTGAAGTTCGTCGGCAGGGTGCGGGCTGTTTACGCGTGGGATACCTATGATGGTTATGGCGATCAAAACTACTTTGAAACGCCGTTTCGCGGTGACTGCGCCACCCGCCTGGAAATCTGCGGCGAGGATTACATGGTCGACCTGCCGTCTTTCTACCTGGACTGGAACAGTGGCGCTTTCTGGCTGAGGGCGGGCAACCAGCAGATCGCCTGGGGCGAATCGCTTTTCTTCCGCGTACTCGATACACCGAACGGACTGGATTTGCGCCGACACTCTGCGCTCGACTGGGCAGCGGAGGAATTTTCTGACAAGCGCGTTCCTTCCCTTGGTCTTCGGGGCAGCTACCGGTTTGACAGCGGCTGGGAGCTGGAGGGCTGGACCCAGGAGTTTCAGCCCTCGGTGCTTTCCGATGAAAATACGCCGTACAACGTGATCGCTTCACAGTTCGTAGTGCTGCAGGAAGACGGATTTGACGAGGTTGACGACAAGTGGAACTTCGGCGCCCGCCTGCGGGGCCAGGTCGGGGAGCTGGGTTTGCAGTTCACCTACACCAATCGATATAACCCGGACGGGGTCTATCGCTGGGTGGCCTCAGGTGTTGACCCGTTTGCCAAAAACGGGATTCCGGACGCCGGTGGTGTGGGACCATTGCTGGCGCAGACACCCTTCGAGCCGTTTACAGAGCAGGGGGTCTATACGGCCAAGGAGTGGTTCAACTACGCTGGGAGATCGCGCCTGAACGGGGCGAACCTGCAACAGTTACTGGATGATTTCCCGGTCGCACAGGCGCTCACCAGTGCAACCCTGGAGCAGTTGGGGATTCCCGGAAATACACCGGTTAATAACTATGGAATAAGCACCACCGTGCTGGATGCGTTTTTTTCCCCACAGCTTGGTCTGGGTAACCTGCGCGGATATATCGACCGCAGGTACAAGAGTGAGGACATCTTCGGGTTCGGTACCAACTACATGTTTTTCAGCGAGCCCGACTCGCTGCTGGACCAGTTGATCGTTCGTTTTGAAGCAACCTACACCCCCGACAAGGTTTTTACGGATCCCTCCCTTGCACAGGATTACCTTGAGGAAGATGAGTGGGTAACCTCGCTCGTTTTTGAAAAATACCACCGCTTCTCTAACAGCTTTCCCGCGACCTATATGGTGCTGCAGTGGATGCACAAGTCCGAGAGTGACCTGTTTGGCAGGCACCTGGATGGCTACGGTGGCCAGACTCTCGAGAACGCGGACTGGAAAGGGCCCGGCGGACGGGACGGATTCGATGCCGTGTCATTCGCGTTTCAGCAGCCTTCTCCCACGCTGGCGTGGCGGACAGACTTTGCCATCCTGTGGGATCCCAAGGGCGGCTACCTGATCCAGCCCGGCGTTCGCTGGAAGCCTGCCGAGGCCTGGAGCGCTGAACTGTTTGCGAACTTCATCGGTGGCGACAGCGACAACCAGAACACCTTGAGTACTTTTGATTACGCTGATGAGGTGGCATTCCGCCTGACTTACCAGTTCTGATCACAGGTGCTGGAGCAGGTACCGCAGCAGGGAGAGTGGCTGGCACTACTGATGCTGGGAGGGCCGGTCGTACTGGTCCTGCTGCTGATGTCAGTGGTGGCCCTGGCGATAACCCTGTTCAAGTTGATCCAGTTTCGCGGCATTGCACGGCGCGCGCTGGATCAGCTCGATGGCGCTGTATCATTGTGGTGCGACGGTTCCGAAACCGAGGCGGCAGCCGCAGTTGCAGTTAACAGGTCCGATGTGGCCCCTGTCATTGCAAACGGCATGACCTGGCTCGCGCGGGAGGGTGTCGACGCTGAGACCGCCGCAACGGAGCTGAGCAGGATGTCCCAGCAAATACTGGCGCGTCTCTCGTCACTGCTTGGTGTGCTGGAGCAGGTAGCCTATCTCGCCCCGTTACTGGGTCTGTTAGGCACGGTGCTGGGTATTATCGATGTATTTCACGGACTGGCAGACCAGGGTTCCAGCGCCAATGCGGGCATGCTCGCAGGTGGCATCTGGGAGGCCCTGTTGACGACTGCGGTTGGTCTCACGGTGGCTATTCCCTTCGCACTGGTGCACGCAGGCTTGCAGGCGCGTGTCGATTCGCTGCGTACGCGTATGGAAAATATGTTGACACGATTATTCACCGCCGGACTTTACAAGCACCCGGCACCGGTCAGCTGAGAGAACTGGAGCATGCGCCTGCCAAAGCGCTTGCCGCGCGCCGTTAGGCGTATCAGCCTGACGCCACTGATTGATATCGTTTTTATCCTTCTGTTATTTTTTATCCTTGAGAGCAATTTCCTCCGCTTTGGTGAGCTTGTCTTCAATATTCCCCGCCAGGACCAGCCCGGCGAATCGGCAACAGCAGCCCTGGATATACAGGTTTTCGCGGACGGGCGGATATGGCTGGATGGGCAGGCCTTGCAGCCGGCCTCACTGGATGCCTACCTTGAGGACAGGAAATATGATGTCCAGACGGCGGTATTTGTCCGCGCGCAGGACGAACTGCCTATCCAGTTGCTCGTCAATGTTGTTGATATATTGCAGCGTCATTCATTATCAAAATTGCAGATAGTCGAGCTACAGGAGTGACTGTGCTGATCAAGTTGGAAACGATCACCTCGGGAGGTAAACGCATCGATGACAAAATAATCCCGATGATCAATATTATATTCCTGCTGCTGATGTTTTTCCTGATAGCGGGAAATATCTCCGAGCTGGTCGACGAGGACGTGGTGCCGCCGCGTTCCACCACGAATACAACTTTCGCTGCAGCCGGCGCTGATTGGGTCCTGACCCGCGATGGTGCCATTGTGCTTGGTGGGCAGGCCTATGACCTGCCGCAGCTCGCCGGGAAGCTGGATGCGGCAGGTTCGCTCCCCAAACGTATCATCCTGCGCGCCGATGCAAGCGCCCACAGCGGCGCGCTGATACCCCTGATGGACCTGCTGCGCAGCCACGGGGTCGAGAAAATTGCGCTGGTGACAATCAACGATGACGGCGGTAGCTGAACTGCGCTGCCGGGGCGGCAGGGCATGATGGGCCTGCGCAGGGGCGGCCTGTGGATTCTATTGCTGCTGATCTCGCTACTGGTCCACTTTCTGCTGTCCTGGCAGGCGGGGCGCGGCCTCGATCTACCGGGCAGCAAGAGTGCCGGGGATGCGGTTGAGGTGGAGCTCGTTGTGCCCAGGGAAGCGCCTGAAAAACCTGACCCCCTGCTGTTTGAAGAACCGCCAGAGCTGGATCCACCGGCCGTACTGGTGGCCGCGGCCAGTGAAACACTGCCGCCTCCCTCAGTTGACCTGGCCATGGTGGCTGCAGCGGGCGGGCGCAGTGAGGCCTTATTGGCTCCCCCTGTGCTGGATACGGTTGTGTTCACAGCGGGGCAGGGCACCGCGGGTTTTGGTACAGGTATCGGCACTGGACTGAGCCAGTCCACCAACAGTTTCGCCGCCTATGTACAGGGATTGAGAGAAACGGGGCTGGATGTGATGTTTGTGGTTGACGCCACGGGATCCATGGATTGGGCGATAACGGAAGTGAGAACACGCATAGCGGATATAGTGGATTCGGTGCGCTCACTGGTGCCCATTGCCCGTTTCGGGGTTGTCGCTTATCGGGATTATGACGATCCTGAGTTTGTAACGCGTGCCCAGCCCCTGAGCTTTTCGCTGGCAAAGTTAAGCGCTTTCCTGGGTACACTGGAGGCCGCCGGAGGCGGTACCTGGCAGGAGGCCGTTACGGCGGGCATGGAAGCGGCGATGGATGCGAACTGGCGCACCGGCGCCAGGCGGGTGGTCGTTATTATCGGCGATGCGCCGCCCTATGAAGCTGACCTGCCACGTTTGCTTGGGCTGGCGCAGGACATGGTGACGAACGGGGGGCAGGTTTCTACCCTCGACGTCAGCAACGACTCCAATCCGGCATTGATTGAAGCCTCCGTGGGACGCAAGGTGAACCGATCACTGTATCGCAACAAACCGATGCTCCAGTTCCAGGCGATTGCGGACGCCGGTAACGGCACAGCGGCGACAATGGACGGCGACATTATTGTCGCCAGGCAATTGCTTACGCTTGTTATGGGCGGCCAGTTTTCCGCTGAAATGTCGCTGCTTCTGGAGGCGATGTAGTGCGCCCCGACACTCATCCCCGACACATACTCCGCGCCATTGTGTTGCTGCTGATCCCTTTATCGCCCGCTATTGCTGATGTAATACCTGATTACGATGCCTTGCGCCGCGCGGCAGCCGGGACAGGCACGGACGTGCAACAATGCCCTGAAATGGCTGAATCCTATGGTGGCTGGGTGGCCAGCCAGCGGGAGTCGGAAACCCGGCGTGACGCGTTGCTTGAAAGTCGCCAGCTGGGCGAGCAGATACACAGCCGTTGTCGGGAGAGCATTCGCACTCTGGAACTGGCGACAGGACAGGATGAGACGGCCCTCGAGGCGCTGTATCGCTCGGAAGTCTGGTACAGAGTCAACCAGGCGCTGGCGTCATTACGGTATTGGCAGGCCTGGCTTGACCTGTCTCTCGCCCAGCATGCCGGGGGCGACAGTGAGGCCGCGGTAACGGACCTGGAGCGGGCAAGGCGGGGCTTCCAGGCAGCCTCACTGCGGATACTCTTCCCCGGCGTGGTATACGGCAGCTGGCTGGGCCTTGCTTATGTGGATCAGTTGCAGGGGGATGAGGCAGGCATGAGAAAGCGCCTGGAGCTGCTGAAGCGGGCGCTGGCAACCGACCCGGATAATCCACTGCACGAGATCATCGATACGGAGCTCGGTCTGCTCGCGCTGCGCCTCGATGATCCCGGCCCGATCAGGCTGGTGGAGGGCGAGGTGCTGACCGCAGGCAGGGCGCGTCTCGTCGAGGAGCAGGTATTCGCCCTGCTTGAGCGTCACCGCCAGGAACAGGAAGGTGCCATAGAAGCTGCCCGGTACCTGCGACAGCTGGTTGACCAGGGTTATCTTGACGACCGTCTGTTCAGCAGAATTCTCAACTACCGCGATGAGATAGTAGGCCATGAGTTTGGTGCTATCAGTCTTCTGGTGGATGCCGAATATGCCTACGCGTACCAGCAGTACGACAGCAACGTATTGAAGTTTCGCCAATTCCTGTCCAGCGATGCTGTTCGCTTGCAACTGGACCTGAGCCTCTATTACTACCACTTTGCCGTGTCGCTTTACCAGATAGGATTGAGCCGGGATTCGATGCAGGTGATAGAAAAGTTGCGTGCATCCGAACAGCTGCCCGGCGGTCTCGAAGCATCGGTCGCCAAATTGTATTTTATCGTTGCGAATGCCATGTACCAGAGCCGGGCCACAACGGCGCATGCGCAGCAACTGGAAAGCGCCGCCAGGGATTTTGTCGGCAGCTCCCCGGCAGATCCCGACATCGCCAGTGCCCACATGGCGCTCGCCCGGGTGGCGGGCAGTGACGAGGAGCGAGAACGGCAGTTGCAGCTGGCTCGTAGAGACTCGCGCCTGAAAGAGAGTATCCGCGCGGTTGAGCTGGAGGAGGGCCTGGCGCGCTTCCAGGCTGCGCTGGAGGCTGGCGACCGACAGGCGGTAGCTGCGCAGGCGCAAATCGCCCTGGAATTGATAGACGACCTGCCTGATGCACAGCGCGAAACGCTTGATGTGCAAGTGCTGACTCTGCAGTTGCAGAGTATCCTTGCTGATGATGCGCAAGAAATACTGCTGGCACTTGATGAACTTTACAATAATCCGGCACTTGAATCCTCGCAGAAACGCGTGCTCGCCTGGTCCAGACTGCGTGTGATAGACCGCCTGCAGGGGTCAGCCGCCATGCAGGATTTTGTAGGCAGCCTGCCGGCAGCCGGTGTCGATTCCGTCCTTGATAAGGAGCTCTACGTTTTTCTGCGGGAGTTTGAAACCCTGGGTCGTCACGCAGAGCTGGCGCAGTTGTGCGCGTTGTGGTTGCCCGCGATGCAATCCCAGCCGCAGCTGCAGCGGCAGGTATGGTTGCTGCAGATCAATGCCCTGCGTGCTGCTTCACAGGGTGAACAAGCGCTGCAGGCGATTCGGGCAATGCTCGCGATCTTTCCGAACTCGGGGGATGCCTGGGAACAACTGGCGGCGCAGTCCGAAGCCATGGGCGACGTGTTTGCCGCCGAACGTGCCCTGGCGCATATAGCTGCCGCGGAACCGGAGGGTTCGGCGCGCTGGCTGGACACCTCGGTGCAGCGCCTGCGGCTGCTGGCCGCTGGTTCCAGTGCAGACCGTGCCTGCTCACTTTATCGGCGTATACTGGTGTACGATCATCGATTGGACGAACCACAGCAGAGCAGTCTGGCGGAGTTTGCCGCCGGCAATGGCTGTCAGGGATAACGGGAGCGTTAGCATGCGCATACGTCGCTATGACCACGGTTTTTCGCGCCGACATTTTCTCTCCCAGTTGGGCCGCGGTGTGCTGGCCACCGGTGTCCTGGCTCCGCTGTGGTCGAGCATTGCCCGTACCGGAAGCATAGAAAGCGCTTACCCTGATGAACTGTTGTCGATAGATGCCTACACGGGGGGGAAACTCAGTGCCGGCGATCGAATAGATGCGGGTAACGTCGCACTGGTGAAAGACCTGCTGGATCCCATTCAGTACACGCAGGTCGCACAGATGGGCCGGGTATTGACGCTGCGCCCGACCACCACGAACATCATGGAACTCAGCCCCTGGGAGTATATAGAGGCCACCTTGCGCAACCAGGGCCAGGCGATTTTTGCGCCAGACGGCAACGTGGTTACCCGTGAAGGCAAGCCCTGGATAGGCGGCAACCCTTTTCCGGACCCGAAGTCCGCGCTCGAGGTGTTTGCGGGCATCACCCTGAGCTGGGGGCGGCATGACGTGTCGTTGGCGGCGGTGAAGGAGTGGGACCTGGATGAGAATGGGGAGGTGGCTTACCAATACCAGTCCTGCTGGGTTGAGATGAGTCCTGTGGGACGACTGGTAATAGAACCCAGGCCATACTGGCCGGGGCACGAAGACAAATTGCGTTACCAGTCGGTGTTTTTTGTGTCACCAAACGATATCAAGGGCACCTCTTATCTGAACATCTGGCACTATGACCAGAATCGCTACCCTGATCTGTACGGCTACCTGCCCGCTTTCAAGCGGGTCAGGCGTTTCCCCACAAACCAGCGTTTTGAGCCGCTGATTCCAGGTTCTACCCTGTACCTGTCGGATGCCTGGGCCGCGGGAGACCCCTTCCTCACCTGGGGTAACTACCGTACGATTCACCGCGGCCCGGTGCTGGCGGCAGTGAGCAACAGCTGGAACGCACAGGATCCAAACTGGGAACACACTGTCCATGGCGGGCAAAATGGACAGACTTTCTGGGATACTGAGGTAGAACTGATTCCGGAAGCCATCGTGGTTGAGGCGGAGCCGACCGGCTATCCCAGGGCTCCCATCAGCAAGAAACGCGTATGGTTTGACGCCAGGACACTGCTGCCGCTGAGCATGGTGAGTTTTGATCGACGCGGCGAGATTTTCCGCTCCTTCGATGGTGCCTATTCACTGTACGAGCAGGGCGACATGCGGGTAATGGATGGCGATCACCCCTACTGGTCCTGGACGCGGGTGCATGCACACGATATACAAACCAACCGGATTACGCGGTTGGCACAGGTGAAAGAGATTGAGGGCGGTTATCACAGCGAGGTTAACAACCCCGATGTTTATGAGCGTTACCTCACCGAGGGGGCGCTCAGGCGACTCGGTACCTAGGCGAACCAGGCAGCCCTGCTGTGCGTGAGCATGGTAGGCAAACACAAAAAGAGGCAGTGATATCGATGGACAATTTTGCATCCCTGCGGGGAAAGACGGCATTGGTGACGGGAGCGGGTGGGGGTATTGGCGCGGCCTGTGCGAAGGAACTGGTCACCGCGGGAGCAACGGTGATGCTCACGGATATCAATGTGGCGGCCTGTAAACAATTGTCTGACGCGCTCAATGAATCTGGAGCGACCACGTCTTACAGCGCGCAGGATGTCACCAGCGAAGAGGATTGGGCGCGAGTGATTGACGAAACCCTGGCCAAATGTGCCGGGCTCGATGTACTGGTGAATAACGCCGGTATTTATGTGGGTGGCACCCTCGACAGCAATACCCTGGCGGATGTCCGGCGGGTGAACCAGACCAACGTTGAGTCGGTGTTTCTTGGCATGAAATACGCGGCGCTTGCGATGAAGCCGGGCGGTGCTGCCGGCAAGGGTGGATCGATCATCAACCTGTCCTCCGTGGCCGGACTTATCGGGGTCCCCGGGCACACGGCCTATGGAGCAAGCAAGGGCGCGGTGCGCCTCTATACCAAGCACGCGGCGGTGGAGTTTGCCCGCCTCGGCTACGGTATCCGGGTTAATTCCATTCATCCCGGCCTGATCGATACCGATATGGGCAGGCTGGTCTTTGAAGATTTTGTGAAAGTGGGCATGGCGCCTGACCTGGCGGCCGCGGAGGCGGCGGTGCTGGAGATGATTCCCATGGCCACCCTGGGAACGGTGGAGGATATAGCCCGCATGACCCGGTTCCTGGCGTCTGCCGAAGCGGCCTACTGCACAGGGGCCGAATTCGTGGTCGATGGTGGCATGACCGCTACCTGAGTGGAGCGGCCGCTTAACATCGATGAGACATCAACAAGTGAAATTATCCAGGGTAGAGAACAATGCGAGTTAATAACAAGGTGGCACTGGTCACCGGCGGCGGGTCTGGTATTGGCGAGGCCATTTGCATGCGCCTGGCAGAAGAGGGAGCCAAAGTGGTTGTGGCTGACATCAATGAAGCCAACGCGAAGCTAGTGGCGAATGCCATCGGTGCGGCGGCGGTCGCGATCCACCAGGACGTGACCTCCGAACAGCGCTGGCAGGAAGTGGTTGCCGAAATTATGGAGCGCTTCGGGCGGCTCGACATTCTGGTGAACAATGCGGGCATCGCCATTGTCGGCTCAGTGGAGGACGCAAGCCTGGCGGACTGGCAGGCGACTCAGAATGTAAACCTGGACGCAGTGTTCCTCGGTACCCGGGAAGTGCTGAAGGTGATGAAGAATAGCGGTGGGTCGATTATCAATATTTCCTCTATAGAAGGGATAATCGGTGAGCCCGGTTTAGCTGCCTATAATGCCAGTAAGGGTGGTGTCAGGATATTTACCAAGTCCGCCGCCCTGCACTGCGCAGCCGAGGGCTACCCGATCCGGGTGAACTCCGTTCACCCCGGGTTCATCGCCACCGCGATGGTCACTGATGCGGTTGGGTCCATGTCTGAAGCGGACGGGGTGGCTTTCCAGGAGCGCATCATGGCCAACATCCCAATGGGACATATGGGCGAACCCTTGGATATTGCGAACGGGGTTCTCTTCCTGGCGTCAGAGGAGTCCCGTTACATGACCGGGTCAGAACTGGTGATCGACGGCGGCTATATCGCGCGTTAACTCCGGTGTGCCGTAGGCCTGGCATGAATCAGGACACGATAATCTTAAAAAAAGGGGAATAAGCATGTCTGTGGAAAGTTCACGCAGTGACCATATGTTCTATCTCGTAATGTTGCATGCGCTACTGGTGCTTACAGTGGGTCTGTTGGCGGGGGTGATGCTCGTGTTTTCGCTGCTGGACGCGGTCAACCTCTGGCCGTTTCCCGTCTGGCAGGTGGCGATACCGGGTTCCACCCGCGGCTGGCAGGCCGCCCACGTGGGCGGCATCATGAACGGTATCATGCTCATCGCCCTGGTGTTGCTGATGGGGAAGCTGAAGCTGACCAGCAAGACGTATGCGCTTTGCAGCTGGGGCCTGATCGTCACCGGCTGGGGCAATACCCTGTTTTACTGGGCGGGCAACCTGGCCCCCAACAGGGGCTTGTCCATGGTGGATACGACCTACGGCCCCGCTGACATCGCCGGGGCCCTTGCGTTCCTGGGCGGCGGGGGAGCCATGGTGGTGCTCTTTGCCATCATGTATGTGCTCGCCGGCGCGGCGCTGCGATTGTTGAAAGCCCGCGGGTAGTGCCCTGCGTAACTGTCGGCTATGGCGTCAACCCGTGACGGCGAGGTGACAGGCGCCCAGGTGGTCCCTGTTGAGTTCACGCAGCTCAGGTTCCCGCTGCCGGCAGCGCGCTTCCGCGATTGGGCAGCGCGGGTGGAAATGGCAACCCTCGGGTGGATTGATAGGCGAGGGCACATCGCCCTGCAGAACCTGTCTGGAGGGCTGGTGATGCGGGTCAGGCACAGGGATGGCCGAAATCAGGCTTTGCGTGTATGGATGCCTGGCGTCACGATAGATCGTTTCACTGTCGGCGGTTTCGATAATTTTGCCCAGGTACATGATGGCGACCCGGTCGGACACATGCTTCACCACCGCCAGGTCATGGGCAATGAAAAGATATGACAGATTGAATTCCCGCTGCAGATCCATGAGAAGGTTGAGAATCTGGCTCTGGATAGACACATCGAGCGCCGATACCGGCTCATCACATATCACCAACTTCGGATTCAGTGCGATGGCGCGCGCGATCCCGATGCGCTGGCGCTGGCCGCCGGAAAACTCGAAAGGGTAGCGACTGGCTGATCGCGCAGGCAGGCCGACAATGTTGAGCAGCTCGTTTACGCGCTTGCTGCGCCAGGCCCGATCGCCCATACGCTGAACCACAAAGGGTTCTGCAAGGATATCGCCGACCGTATGGCGGGCGTTGAGGGATTCCATGGGATCCTGGAATATCATCTGGATATTCTGGCGCATCGGCCGCAGCGACCTTCCGCCCATCCCGGTGATGTCCTGCCCCTGGAAACGGATAGTGCCTGCTGTGGGCTGGTACAACCGGGCTATGCAGCGGCCCAGCGTCGATTTACCGCAGCCTGATTCGCCGACCAGTCCCAGCGTCTCACCCGGGCCTATCTGTAGTGACACGCCATCGACCGCGCGATTGAATTTGCGCGTACGCAGCAACAGCCCTTCCCGCACCGGGAAGTGCATTTTCAGGTCATCTACTTCGAGCAACGCCTCCGTCACAGCTCGGCCCACCGCGCGCAGCTGACCATGTGGTTCTCGCGCACTGCCTGCAGGGGCGGCACGGCTTCAGTGCAGGCGCTGGCGGCGTGGGGGCAGCGGTTGGCAAAGCGGCAGCCCGGCGGCAGGTCGCGCAAACCCGGCACCATACCCTCGATGACCGCAAGGCGCGATTTCGGGATTGTATCGAGTCGCGGAATAGAGGCCAGCAGTCCACGCGTGTAGGGGTGGGCGGGTCGATCGAACAGGTCGATTACCGGTGCCTTCTCCGCGACCTTGCCCGCGTACATAACCACCACCTTGTCACAGGTTTGGGCAATAACCCCCATGTCATGGGTAATGAGGATGACCGACATGCCCAGCTCCCCCTGCAGCTCCTTTATCAACTCCAGGATCTGCGCCTGGATGGTCACGTCCAGGGCGGTGGTCGGTTCGTCGGCGATCAGCAGCGCGGGCCTGCAGGCGAGGGCAATGGCAATGACCACACGCTGACGCATTCCACCCGACAATTGATGCGGATACTCGCCCATGCGAATGTCGGGCGCGGGAATTCCGACCCGGGCCAGAATATCCACCGCCTCTTGCGTCGCCTCGCGGGGCCCCAGGCCCTTGTGCAGGACCAGTCCCTCGGTCAACTGGCGGCCGATGGTGTGTACCGGATTCAGCGCCGTCATCGGCTCCTGGAAAACCATGCCGATGTCATTGCCGCGAATCGTCTCCATCTGCGCTATGGGTTCGCGCACCAGGTCCCGGCCCCTGAACAGGACGTGGCCACCGGTAATGCGCCCCATCGGCTGGGGAAGAAGACGCATGATCGACAGCGCGGTCACGCTCTTGCCGCAACCCGACTCGCCGACGATGCCCAGGGTCTCGCCCGGCTCGACACTGAAACTGACCGCGTCGACGGCGCGTACCACACCCTCGTCGGTATCGAATTCAGTGGTCAGTGCATCGACTTCAAGTAGTGCCATCGGTGTTTGCCTGTCACTCAGCCCACTGGTCGTAGACGGTAATCGAGGGCTCAAAGCCGATACCTGCCTTGCGCGCGGCCAGGGTCTCTTCCTTGGCTGCGGTGTCGATCCAGAGCACGTGAAGCTCGTTCGGGCCGTCGGAGTACTTGTAGGAAAAACCCTCCGGGTAGCGCACCCAACGCCAGTAGCCGAGCCGGAAGAAGCCCTGGTAATAGCCCGGCACGAAGGAGGCGTAATCGTGATGCAGCTCAAGCATGCGATGTGATACCTCGATCATTTCCTCGCGATCTTCCGAGGCGCGATACCGATCGATCAGTTGGTCCATCTCGTAGACGGCAAAGGCTTCCAGGTTATTGGTCTGGGTTTTGAGCTTGCGCTCGGGGTTGGTGCTGCCGTCCGGTAGGAAGGCGTCATCATAGGCGTTGTCCGAGTGGTAGTGTTCCCAGTAGCGGGGATACATCTCAAGAAAGCGCCCGAAACCGGAAAAGGCAATGTCGTGTTTCTTCTCCTGTACCTTCTTCCAGGAGGCAGTTCCGTCGAGCATCTCAATGCGGAAATCGAGCCCCGCCTTGGCGGCCTCCTGCTTCAGGATGGTGAGCACGTCTTTCAGGCTCTCCCAGCCGCAGGACAGGGTGAAAGCCAGCCGCTGGCCGGCGTCATTGACCAGTATCCCGTCCGGGCCGCGCTGTTTGAAGCCGGCGGCGGCGAAGTACTTCTGGGCCTGTTCGATATCGAACTCCCTGGCCTTGAGAGTAGGGTGGGAAAACTCGCCAAAGCCGTCGTTACCAGTATTCAGCCGGGAGCTGTCGCCGCGGAAAAAACGCTCTATCACCAGCTCCCAATTGGTTGCATAGGCTATGCCGAGGCGCACATCCCGGTTATCCAGCAGCGGCTGGGAGGTATTGATCCAGAGCCCGAGCGGCGGCCTTGGCCGCTCGTTGAAAAATACGGCTTTTTTTATGTAGCCCGCCTGGACGTCCGGGTCGTCGTCGGGCAGTTTCTGGTACCAGTATTCCGCCAGGTCCAGTGAGAACTGATCGATATCACCCCGTTTGAAGGCCTCGAACACCTTGGGTGTGTCGCGGATGACATTCAACTGGATGCGGTCGGGGTTAAAGCGGTAGCGATAGAATTTCTTGTCCTTTGCCCACCAGTTGTCCAGCCGGGTCAGGGCAATTGAGCGGCCCTTGCGGATGTCCTCCTCCCTGACGATATAGGCTCCCGGCGTCGGTGCGAATTTCCACTGGTAGCGTTCGGTAAAGTCATCGCCCACTTCCCGGTAGAAGTGTCGCGGAATAGGCTGGATTTGCAGTGCGCGGTTCGGCATGTCCGGTTTGGCCTCGGGCATGCTGATGGAGATGAGGTGGTCGTCGTAGCGGGTGATATTGGTGTACTGGGAGCCGTAGAAGTTGTTGTACCAGGGTGCGTTGACATAGGCCGACCGGTAAAACCAGAACATGAACAGATAGTCATCGGCGGTGATCGGCACGCCGTCGGAGTAGGTGGCGTTCCGATCCAGCTTGATGTAAACGGTTTTGTTTTCCCAGTCCACCGACCAGGCCTCCGCCAGGCCCGGGTAGAGTTCAAGGTTTTCCGGGTGCACCTTGGCCAGTGTCATGCCCACGTCATCCAGCAGCAGAGCCCTGAAGCTGCCGTTAGAGTCCGGCCCGATGGTGCGCAGGGTGCGAGGGAAGTCCTGCAGGCGACCGTAAAGGGTGCCCCCCTTGGTGGCCTGCGGTGAACCGATTTCCGGCAGGTGATCACCGTTTTCCCAGACCAGTCCCGCCGGGAGATCGGCGGGCGTCCTGAAGCCGAAGAATTCCGGATTGGCCGCATAGTAGTCGGCTACCTCCCGGGTGTTGTCCCGCTGGGGCTCTGCGGCCTGGCTGGCCGCCTGCTCATTGGCGTCGCCGCAAGCCGCCAGCAGTAGCGCCAGGAGAGCGCCCGTTACAAGCCTGTACACCGATATCTGCATTACCGTCGCCTCCTGGCGGCTATCTACTGGTAGATGGAAAACGTCTTGGGGTCGAATGATTCGCGCACGGCCTCACCGATGAAGGTCACCAGGGTCAGCAGCGCCACCAGCGTGCTGAAAGCCGATATGACAATCCACGGGGCGGTTCTCAGGTTGGCGGTGCCCTGCTTCAACAACTCACCCAGGCTTGACGTCGGAGGGGGCAGGCCAAAACCGAGGAAGTCCAGGGCGGTGATAGCGGAAATGGCACTCACGATAGTGAAGGGCATGAACGTCACGAGCGTGGACAGTACGTTGGGCAATATATGGCGGAAGATAATCCGGGTATTGGAGGCGCCGATGATGCGGGCCGCAGCGGTGTAGTCCCGTGATTTTTCCTTGTAGGTCTCGGTTCGCATGTAGTAGGTCATACCGGTCCAGGAAAACAGCACCATGACAATCAGCAGGATACCTATTCGGCTTGCCAATGACACGCTGGACGGGATCACTGAAAACACGATGATCACCATGTACAGGAACGGAATATTTGACCAGATTTCGATCACGCGCTGGAACACCAGGTCGAAAACGCCGCCAAAATAGCCCATCGCGCAGCCGATCGAGATACCTACGAGGTAAACACAGGCTGTGAAGGCCATCGCAAACAGCAGGGCGATGCGAGTGCCATAGAACAGCCTCGCCAGGATATCCCGACTGGTGGTATCGGTGCCCAGGTAGTGCTGGGTGTCTGCCGAGGGCGGCAGCGGTGTGAATATGCCCCCGGGAGCGTGGTTCTCGTAGGGGTTGTAGGGCACCAGCGGCATCAACACCCAGTTGTCGCCGCCCTCCGCCTCGAACTGGCGCTGCAACTCGCGATAGTTGGTCTCGTAGGCATAGTCCAGGCCAAAGTCGGTGCCCGGATGGAAAGCGGTATAGGTGGGGAAGTAGAGCTGCCCGTCGTACTTCACAAGCAGCGCCCGGCTGTTGATCAGCAGCTCCCCCAGCCCCAGCAGCACCAGCAGGCCCGCCAGGGCGAGAAAACTGTAGTAGCCGCGCTTGATCTGGCGAAAACGTCGCAGCTTCTTCAGGGTTTGTGGGTTGAGTCTAAACACGCGCTATTGAAACCTGATCCGTGGATCGACCAGAGCCACCAGAATGTCAGAAATAATATTGCCTATGAGTAGCAGCAGGCTGGACAGCAACACCACACCCATGACCACCGGGTAGTCGCGATCGAGTATGGCGGAGAGGCCCAGCAGGCCAAAGCCATCGATGTCGAAAATGGATTCGATCAGGAATGAACCGGATACCAGCAGGGTGATGTTCTGGCCAAATGTGGTGGCGATGGGTATCAGCGAGTTGCGCATCGCGTGCTTTGTCACCGCGTGGCGAAACGACACGCCCTTGGCAACGGCGGTGCGAATGTAATCCGCGCAGAGGTTGTCCATCAGGTGGTTTTTAAGCAGCAGGGTGACCAGGGCGAAACTCCCCACCAGGTAGCAGGTGAGTGGCAGGGCCGAGTGTTGCAGCAGGTCCAGGGTTTTGCCGGCCAGGTCTTTTTCCGCGAATGAATAGCTGACGAAGCCACCCATGGGAAACCATTCGAGCCGCACCGAGAACGCCAGGATCAACAGC
Organism: Haliea sp.; assembly: GCA_024642265.1. Taxonomy (GTDB): domain Bacteria; phylum Pseudomonadota; class Gammaproteobacteria; order Pseudomonadales; family Halieaceae; genus JARRPM01. Next base: position 23,442 of record JAHEBL010000024.1, read on the forward strand.
GAACCCAGGGCGTAGCCGGGAATGGCGTAGCCAACAAAAATCAGCACCGAGGTCACGTTATCCACCACGGTGCGGTGCCTGATGGCCTTGAGTACACCCAGTGGAATACAGACCGCGTAGGTGATCACGAGGGTCATGAGTCCATAGTACAGGGACACCGGGAAGCGCTCCTTGATCACGTCCCACACCGGCTCGTTATAGCGGTAGGAATCACCCAGGTCGCCCGATACCACCTTGCCCAGCCAGTGGGCGTAGCTTTGCAGCACGGGTTTGTCAAAGCCGTAATAGGCCCGCAGGCGCTGCAGTTGCTCGTCGGAGATGGCCATGCCCTGCCCGGCGACCTGCGCGCTGCTCCCGCCGCTGGCATCCACCTGCTGCGCTTCCATGATGGCGCGTTCAAGTGGGCCTCCGGGGACCAGACGGGTGATGGCGAACACGATGATGGTGACGCCAAGGAGCGTCGGAGGAATCAGTAACAGGCGTCTTAGGAAGTATTCGCGCATCAGGCGCAGTATACGGTCAAATCACGTGTTGGCCAGAAAACTTTATCGACACGCCGGGGTTTGCCCGGGCTGTCTCTGAGTCTCCTGATAAATGCGGTGCCTGTGCTGATAACTCACTGCGGCATGCAGCCCCGTGCAGGGCACGGAATCTTGATTACGGTGTATGAATAGTTAATTTCGTTTCAGGTTTCAAACAACTGGGATTCGACATCCTGGAAGGCCTTGAACTCAAGCGGGTTGCCGCTGGGGTCGAGGAAAAACATAGTGGCCTGTTCGCCCGGCTGTCCCGCAAACCGGATGTAGGGCTGTATCACAAATTCTATGGCTGCCGTTTCCAATTTGCCGGCCAGTGCTTTCCACCGCTCCATGGTCAAAACCACACCAAAGTGAGGGACAGGTACAGAGTGTCCGTCGACAGGATTCTGTGAGGCTTCTTCGCGTATGGCCGGGTAGGTTTGAGACCGGTGGCACACCAGCTGGTGACCGAAGAAATTGAAGTCCACCCATGAGGTGTCACTGCGGCCTTCCGGACACCCGAGTATGTTGCCGTAAAATTCCCTTGCCTCGGGTATATCCCGGACTTCTATAGCCAGGTGGAAGGGGGGTAGTGCGCTTGGCATTGGAAATTGCTCTCCAGTCTTTTGTCGGGAACTGCCCAGCAGCCCGGAAAATTGCAAGGATCATTCAGATTTCAGCAGGCAGTGGCTCGCCACCTTGATCATGATGACGACAACAATACCGATGCCTACGACGAACAGCAAAAAGGCAATATCGTTCATCAAATTGGATTCGCTGGTGAGTGCGATGCCCCGGGCGTTGGGAAACAGTGGGTCGATTGTGGAGGCGATAACAATCGTCCATGCGGTTATGATCATGCCGATCGCAAGCCGCCTGGATGTCTTTGCGGAGAAATTCAACAGCGGCAGAACCGCCGCCATCAACCACAGGCCGAAGCCATTTGTAATGCCCTCCATATGCGCCATGCGCCATGCGTCGTAGGTGCCCGGCATCTGGTAATCGATCACCCAGGGTATGGGCCAGAGTCGGATATCGCCGATCAGGAAGAATAAAAAACCGAAACCAACGATAAAAGCGTACAGCAGCACCAGCGCTCCGTGACCAACCAGCAGGCGCTGGCTCTTTTTAATATCGTCCATAGTTGCGTCCTTGCTCAACAGGCTTGCGCCGCTAGTGGAGGGGCACCGAATGGCACGGGCATCTCCGGATCTGTGGTATCCAGTAGCGGTATCAGGGCGTCCTTCGGCAGGCTTGAGTATCCCCTGACCCAATCCTTCATCCACTTGGGGTCCTGCTCATCGCGCGGATTGAAGCCGGGAAGAAGGGCCCGGAAACAGAAAGGCCCGACATTGAATAAAAACAGGGAAATCTCTTTGACTATGCTGAGCAGCGTCGAGGGTTTATACAAAACTTTATCTTTCTTTAAAAACCTCAGCATACCCCTGATCCCCATACCGAGCACGTGGCCGGAACCATGCAGGACACCGAGTGCCCTGGGCAGGTATTGGCCTGAGTAGGCCATATAGGTATCGAAGGCGACGGTTTTGTGTTCCGTCTCCTCGATCATGTGCATGAGCCAGAATGAGCTGACGTGTGGGCTGGCGTTGGCAAACAGGGCGAAGCGCTTGGTAATGAGCCAGTGCGTGAAGCCGTTGGTCATGGCCTCGAAACCCGCCGAGTAGGCCAGCTGGGTTCTCAAGCTCCGGGTCTCGAGGCGGGCATACTGCGCCGTCATGATTTCTTCCAGTTCCGCCATCTCCGGGTAACCCCTGCGCTTGAGCAACTCGTTATAGCGCCGATGGCATTTGAAGTGATTTGCCTCCTGCCGGTTGAAGCCCGCCATATCTTCGAGCAAGCCGGGATCATCTATATATTCCCTGGCCTTGAGTATCGAGCGGATCAGGAAGGGTTCCAGGTAGGGCATGGTCATGGAAAAACCGTTGAACATGTGTGATCGGGCCCGGTTGTCCGGCACCCAGACCGGGTCCAGGTCCTCGGGAAAATCGAATGCGAAATCCCTTACGACTATTTCGTCTACGTCTTTGGGGAGGTGCTTGTAGTCATTGTTTCTCATTGCCGTCTCCACTGTTAAGTGACTAACGTGCCGATTGTTCGAGTAGTCCTGGAATAATAGCGGATTTAATTCTTATCGCAGGGTGCGTTGCAAACGCCTGCAGCATCATGTGTGAGGTCACCTGGGTGGCTGCATAAGGGCAAAGCACTGATGCGCCGGGGTGCCTGGAAAGCATTTCGTCGAGGCCCAGTTCGTATTTTTCCAGCTCCCCGACCACGTCTTCGCCTTCATAGTTCTTTGCCCAGCTGCCCGCGCCGATCACCAGAATCCGGTCAAAGCCGGAGGCTTTGGCCGCCAGAATCGCCGACTCCACGAACGCGACAGCCCTGTCCCATTGCATGGAGCCGCTAAGGAAATAGGAGTCTTCAATCGATACGCACCGCAGTGCATTGGAAGCCAGTAAGTCCTGCTTGCCAAGCCTGTTGGCGGCCAACAGGTTTTCCAGGCACGATTTCCGATGGGAATCCTCGATGACCAGAACCTGTGCGCCCTGCTTGAGGCTGTTCAGTATTTCCGGGCCGAGCGTCGCCCATTCTTCTTCGATGTCATTGCTGATAATGCAGCAGTGTGACGATGGCGCAAATGGCGCAGGTCGGGGGAGGGCGACAATGTCGGGCGGTTCGGGTGCAGGCGCTGTCGCCCCGGACGGGCTGATAAATTCAAGTAAGTCGGACTTGCGGAACCGTCTTTCGTCGCGCGCGCCGATACGGGAACACTTCAGCCGTCCTTCATTGGTCCAGCGCCGGATGGTTGCCTTGCTCACATTCAGTAGCGTGGCCGCGTCAGTAATGGTCAGCAGGGGTGCGGGGACCCGGTCGCCTGAATCATCCATGTTGCACCTGGCTCGCTTGTTGGAAGGGTATCTAAGCTCTACTAAACATACTTTACATATATATAGCCGTCAATAATTCCGCCAGGAAATCCATGCAAAGCCAATTTTGTGCTTTAACGATAGCTATATACATTTATATATAACTTTGAGTTTTCTCCGCTCTGTTTTTCGTAGCCAACAATCCGTTGCGCCTGATGATTAATAAAAACCGGGTTTGATTGAACGGGCGCAGCAAACCGGTTCGAGCGTGTCTCCCGCGGTGCAAGCTAAGGCACCATTGAGTCTGGCAGACCTCTGTGCCACAGCCCGGATCATCCAGGCTGCGGACAGTGTAAGGCTCAGGCGAGCTGCTGCGGGGCGTAACGCCGCATCAGTTTCTCGCGCATGGAGGGCAGGACATTGAGCTTGGAGAAATCGCCATCCGCCCAGTCCAGGGTGCGGGGGTCCATTACCGCGTACCACAGCGGTGGAACGAGAGCGAGTGCGAACATCAGCGGATAGCCGCTGGGCAGCTCCGGCAGTTGCTCAAAGCTGCGCAAACTCTGGTAGCGCCGTGTGGCGTTGGCATGGTGGTCGGAATGGCGTTGCAGGTTGAACAGGATCAGGTTTGACATGATGTGGTTTGAGTTCCACGAATGGTGCGGCTGGCACCGCTCGTAGCGGCCATTTTCCAGTTTCTTTCTGAGCAGCCCGTAGTGCTCGATGTAGTTGGCGCTGGTCAGAATGCCGAACCACCCCCACAGCGCTTGCAGGAACAGGAATGGGACCATAACCCAGCCAAACGCGTACAACAGGCAGCCATACAGTATCACTGTTATCAGCAGCGGCTGCAGGACTTCGTTGTCGAGCGTCCAGGGCCCCCGGCCGGTGCGGGCCAGGCGGGTCTTCTCTGAATTCCATGCACGGCGGATAGCCCCGGGAATTTCACTGCATGCGAATCCGTAGATAGACTGCCCCATTTTCGCGCTGGCCGGGTCTATCGGTGTCGCCACATCAACGTGGTGTCCGCGGTTATGCTCGATCAGGAAGTGGCCGTAACCGACCACCGCCAAAACGATTTTGGCCAGCCATCGCTCCAGCGTCGTTTTCTTGTGACCAAGCTCGTGGCCGGTGTTGATAGCGAGGCCGTTCACGACGCCCACCGAAAGCGCCAGGCCAAGAATGGCGTACCACGGCAGGTTTTGCGTGCCCACAATGTAAGCAGTGTAGATCAGGGTGAAATAGTGAATGGGTACGGTCAGGTAGGTCAGCACACGGTAGTAGCGGTCATTCTCCAGTTGCTCCACGACTTCCGGGGGGGGGTTGCTGGAATCGGCCGGCAACAAGTGATCGATAATGGGAACCAGGACATACCATACCGCCAGGGTCCCCCAGTACCAGGCCACCTGGCCGGAACTGATTGCCAGCCAGCATGAGATGACGGGCATGATCGGCCAGAACAGCGAAAGGGACCACAGCCAGCGGCGACGATCAGTGTAGGTGACGGTGCTGCCATCAGCACCAATGGCTTGAATCGACATTTATTATTTCCTCCAGGATGAATCTAGGGGTGTGCGAGCAAGATGACACAGGGGCGTTTTTAGTGTCAAATTCATTATATTCGTATATTTGATAAATATTTGTCATGAGTGAATCGATACGCCAACTGCGCCACGTGCTGGCCCTGTGTGAGCATCGCAACTATCGGCGCGCGGCGGAGGCGCTGTCCCTTACGCAGTCGGCGCTGTCTGTGAGCATACGTCGCCTTGAGGAGGAGTATGGCGTTCCCCTCTTCGTGCGCGGGCGCAGCGGCGTGAGTCCAACCGAGTTCGGAGAAATCCTGGCCCGCGCGGCCAGGCAGACGCTCGGCACCATCGACCAGGCGCGCAGGGAGGTCGAACTGCTCAGCAATCTTGAAAGTGGCCAGGTGGTTATCGGCTCCGACCCCTGGATGGCGGACAGTATTGTGGCGCCCGCGCTCGCCCGTCTGTTGCGCAAATACCCGAAACTGCGATTTCGCCTGCGTACCCACAGTTGGGACGAACTCCAGGCAGACCTGCTCGCGCGCAACGTCGACGTCTACGTGGGCTCACCCTTCGAGCCTATGGATGCCGGCATTCGTGCCAGGACCTTTGCACTGTCTTCGCCGGTCATCATATGCCGGCGTGATCACCCGCTGACCTTGCTGCCCGCGCTGTATATCAAAGACGTGTTGCCGTTTCCGCTGTTAGTGCCAAAACTGCCAGGGTGGTATCTGGACTGGCTGGGTCAACAGTACAGCACCAGCCGCTCCAGCGAAGAGCTGCATGACCTGTTTTTGCGCGCGGAAGACCTGACGGTTATCAGGCGGATAGTGCGTGAAACAGACGCCGTCACTGCCAGCTTGATCAACACCTTTCCAGCCGATCTCTCACCGGATGATTTTGCGATGCTACACATTACCGATCTGGCGCACATAGCTTCCCCGGGCGTTATTGCCACGCTTTCGGATCGGCCGATACCCGAGGCAACGCAGGGTTTTATTGACGAAGTACTGGTTGAGATCAAGAGCCTGGAAGCGCGGCTCGATATCCCCCGGGCGTCGCAGCGCCGTGCCATGAAGCAACGGCGCAAGTCCCGGGGCGGGTCCGGTTGAATCGAGTCGATCGCATTGCCAGCCCGGACAGCGCGGTGTACTGGCGGTAAAGGCAGCCGAAGAGTTATAGGCCCATGCTTGCTTTGGTAACGCCGATATCCATAGCGACCGTGGCTTTTGCATCGTATACGCGGATATGGACCTCCAGAGCCTCCATAACGCCACAGGGTCCGGGTCCCCTGTCCATGCGCTGTTCGCTTGTTATTAACGCAGGCGGGAATGCCTGGCTTTGAGGCTGTTCGGATATGCCCTTTTATCTTCTGATCACTCCTGCGGAAGCAAGGGGTATTTGAAATTCAGGAAGCCGTCTTCCGCGCAGACTGTCGTTCCGTTGATACAGTTGGATTCCGCCGAGGCCAGGAATGCGAAGACATTCGCTATTTCCGCGGGTTGGGTGAACTCATTGCGCATCTGCTCTCGCCGGATGTGCTCCCATAGGCCCATCTCCTCGTATTGGCGCAGCATTGGCGTATCCACCCTGCCGGGTGCTACCGCCGCGACGCGGATGTTATAGGGCGCCAGCTCCAGTGCCGCACACTTGGTCATCATATCCACCGCCGCTTTGCTGACGTTGTAGGTGAAGCTCATTTCCGCAGCCATCTGGCCATAAATTGAAGAGGTATTCAGGATGACTCCGGGCTTACCCAGGGCTTTGAATTTCCTGCCGGCAGCCAGGATGCCATGGTAGACACCTTTCTGGTTCACACCAGTGATCACATCGAAATCCTGCACGGGATCGTGATCGAGCAGCATCTTTGCACTGCCGATACCGGCATTGTTGATAAGCACGTCCAGCGTGCCGAAGTGCGTTATCGCGGCCTCGATCATGTGTTCGACCTGGGCGTAGTCGGTAATATCCGCTGCGTAACCCTTGACTGTACCCTCATATTCGGCGGCCAGAAGCGCGGTCGCAGCCTCGTCCAGGTCTACTGCCAGGACGCGCGCTCCCTCTGCAATGAACTTTTCCACGATTGCCCGGCCTATGCCTCCGCAGGCACCGGTGACGATTGCTACTTTCTTTTCCAGACGCATATATTTCTCCCTGTTTATTGATGTTGGCCTGTGTTTACGCCGAATCCGGAAAAGTCGCCGCAGGTCAGGTCTTACAGTGTCTCCAGGCTGCCGCTGCGCCATGGTTCGACAATTACCTTGATATGATCGTTTGGCTTCAGAAGAACATCGAAGGCATCCGGGACACCGTCGATACCGACCTTGCCAGTGCACATGGCGTTCCAGTCCACTTCGCCATCGGCCAGCGACTGCAGCGCGTCTGCGAACTCCCCGGGCTGGTAGTAATATGAGAACCTGACGTCAAGTTCCTTCACCGTGGCGAAGGCGACATTAAACGTGATATCGGCCGTATGAATTCCCGTGAACACAACGCAGGATTTTTGCGGTGCGCGTTGCAGAAAGTCCGGAACCAGCGCCGCTACACCCACGCACTCGAAGATAACTGATCGCTGATCGCCGGCCAGTGTCGCGCACATTGCCATTTCGTCGTCTGTCGACGGATTCACTGTGTGCGTCGCGCCGAACTGCAATGCTACGGCCAGCTTGTCAGCCCGTGGGTCGGAGGCGATGATCGTTTGTACGCCCTGCATACGCAGTGCCACGATGCAGGCAAGGCCTATGGGGCCGCAGCCGGCGACCAGTGCTACATTGTCCTTTGCTACAGCGGCACGGTTTACCGCGTGCAGGCCTACGGCGAGGGGCTCTGCCATGGCCGCCGCCTCATCCGGGACATTATCCGGTATCGGCAGTAGTAGCGTTTCCTGCAGCAGGAAATACTCCGAATAGGCGCCGTGCACCGCCGGCGTCACACCAACACCCAGCTCGACCCCCTCACTCAGCAGGAATGGCACCGAGGTCACGCGGCTCCCTACCGGCAGCGTTTGATCTGTATCCGGGCCGTAGGCAACCACCTCGGCGCTGAACTCATGCCCCAGCATAATGCGCGGGTCGGCTGTCGCATCCGGGTTCACGATTCCTATGGCCGCGTATAGCTGGAACACCTCCCTGGTATGTCGGGTGATGTGCAGGTCCGAGCCGCAAATGCCGCAGGCGCGGCTCTTTACCAGCACCTGACCGGGGCCCGGTGCCGGCATTGGAATATTTTCCAGCCACAGGCGACCGTCCTGCATCACGATGGATTTCATTTCTGGCATGTTGGCGCTCCGAAGATCTGCAGTTGCTTTATCAGCCCATTACGATGGTGGCATCACAATTTTTGCCTTCTGCTTCGCACAGGGCCTTGTACACGCCGTATACCGCCTGGGCATCCAGGATGCTGACCACGTTGCCCTGTTCGTCCACATTGACGTTGCTGCCGAAGATGATGAAATTTACCACCGCGTCTTCAGTGGCATCCGGGGACACCGTAAGGGTATGTACCGAATGCGCAGGCTCGTAAAGATAAGAGCCTGCCTTGTTGATCAGTTTGGGATATTCCTTGTAGTACCACTCTCCCGCTTCGGTGAAGGCGTACACGGCACCGGTGTGATAATGGGTGTCGATGCAGAAGCCCGGCTTGAAGCGGTTGCGCACGATCCACAGGTTGTTGTTGAAATCCACCTGCAGCACCTGCAGCGTGGAGCCGTCGGGCAGGGCCACTTCCGGCAGGTCGCTCCGCTCGATCAGAATCGCCTCGCGTGCGTGCTCCATGGAGACAACGCCGCCTTGCGGGTTGCCGAGGCTTTTGAATATGTCTGACAGTGCCTGATTCTTATCATTCATCCTGAATTCCTCTTTATGTAACAGATGTTGGCCATCCCGGGGCTGAGCCAGCTTGGCGCGCCGCGGTGTGAGTCGGCAAGCGCAGTACGTCCGCTAGAACCAAGCCTGTAAGATAACGGTCCGGCATTCTCGTTTCTTGACATTTTGCGAACGATAATTGATATTTTGCGAACATCATCCAGTTCGGGAAAATGAGAGCATATGTTTCTGGTGCGAAGCGGGGCGATAGAGGGGTATAACCGGCTGGTGCGCGCGCTGGGCCAGAATCCGGTGCGATTGCTATCAGCGGCAGGACTCGGCGAATCCCTGCTGCGCAATCCCAATACCTACCTCTCCTACAGCAAAGTGGCGGAACTGCTGGAGTTGACCGCCGTCGCGTGTAAAGAGCCCTTATTCGGATTGCGCCTCTCCAGAACCCAGACATCGACTGTCCTGGGCGATATCGGTATGACGATATCGCAGCAGCCCACCGTGAGGGATGCGCTTGCCAGTATCAACAAGTATCTGTACCTGCACGCAAGGGGCGTGCATATCGCGCAGCGTCCGCACGGTAAGGAGTTGTGCCTGGAACTGAACTTCGAGATCACCAGCCCTCTCGGTCTCAACCAGCTCATTCAGATGAGCATTGGCCAACTGACCAACTTTGCCGGTGAAATACTGGCAGTCCCCGGGGACACGATTTCGGTGTTTCTGCGCCAGCCGTCGCCGGCGCCCGATATCCGGCTGCGCTACGGAAAAACCTTTGACCGGATCGTATTCGATGCGAACAGCGACTGTGTCCGCATCCCCGCGAAGCTGCTGGAGCGAAAGCCACATCAGGATGACGAAGCCCTGCGCAGGCACTTTGAAATTTATATTCAGTCACTGGAACAGCGCTACCCGGATAATCTGCAGGATCAGGTGCGCGACATAATAGGGCGGATGTTGCCCAGCGGTGAATGCAGCCTGAACCGGGTGGCCGCCACCCTGGGCATGCACCCTCGCGTCCTGCAAAAGCGCCTGCAGTTGGAGGGTGCAAGCTATGTGGCCCTGCTGCAGGAAACGCGCCTGACTATCGCAAAGGAGCACCTGCGCTTCAAGTCGATGAGCATCACCGACCTGGCCCTGAACCTGGGCTATGCGGACGTCTCGGTATTCAGTCGCAGCTTCAGGCAACTGACTGGCATGTCAGCCAGGCAGTGGCAGGAGCAGCGCGGGCCATGACGGGAAACGCCTGGAAAAAGTTACGAGTTCCGGAAGGCCTGCAAGATCCAGGCAGTGGTCATCGAGGGGCGGGGCGGCCGGGTCAAGCCTGGCTGCTTGTGAGATAGCCCATCAGTTTTTCCGCGGCGATCGGGCCTGCTTTTTCAAGGCGCGCATTGAACTCGGCATCGGCCTCGGCAGATGAGTGCGGGTAACTCCAGCCATCGAGGCGCGCGGCTTTCAGCCAGGCTGCGATGGACTCATCCTGGGCCCACAATGACCCATTGGCGAGATCGCTCAGCAGAGTGCGCAGGTAGTCCATGTCGGTGTCCGGGTGGGGAACCGGCGTGCACAGCAGGTTCTTGCGGGCTTCATCAGGCTCGCTGATTTCCATGTGAGCTATAAAGGCGGCACTGAAAACCTGCTGACAGGTCCGTACCGACTGGAGGGTAATCCTGTTGTTATCAAACACTGCTCGTGGAGGCCTGCTTGCCAGCCCGTCCGCCGTGCAATCGATGTACAGGGTAGCGGGGCCGGTTTCGAAGGAGCCCTGGTCCAATGTGACACGGCCCGGATCGATTCTCTGAACCCGACCCATGCGCACAACGTTCTCGATGCGCTGCAGCTGTTCGATTTCACTTCGAGTGACTGTGGCACAGCGGAACATGGTGGGCTTGACCTTGTCGTCAATACGCAACAGCAGACCCGCGGCACTGGCGCGTTCAAACAGGTCTTCGGCCGACTCGGATTCGGCGGCGGCGATGACCTGCCCCAGGGCGAAGGGACGGATCGAAGTCTCGAATAAATCTCCGGACTGCGCGCGGGCGCGGTCCCACAACCAGGAATCCCGGGGCTTTATCCAGCAGATACTGTCCGGTCTCGCTCCGTTTTCCAGCAGGAACAGGCAGGCGTCCACGCCGGTCTTGCCGGCCCCGACCACCACATAGTTCTGCCACTCGCCGCCAAGTCCCGCCAGTGCATTGGGGGGTACGCAGTGCACACCCTCCGCCACCTCATATGAGGGTGAGCCCATGGCCGGCACCCGGACATTCATGTAGCTTGCGTCCACTATCCTGGCCGCTGCGATGTTGTGGCTTACGTCGGACACGAGGGAGGTGATGCGTCCGTCCGCATGGTATTCGCACATCGGTAAGTAGCGGACGCGGCCGGAGCTTATAAAATCGCGCATCACATTATCGTAATAGCTACAGATCTCGCTTTTACTGGCCAGCTCATAAAGGCCGCTGTTCAAGCCCGCCGTATCGATGCGGTCCTCCCCGAGTGGCCTTGAATTCACCCCGTAGAAACTCGACGGCTGGTGCAGTCGCACAAACGGGTAGGCAACATTCCAATGGCCACCGGGTTGGTGGTGTCGATCAACGAGGGCCACAGTGGCATCGGATTCTGTCATCAGAACATCCGTAAAGGCCATTCCCATGGCGCCTGCGCCTACCACCAGATAGTCAACTTTTGGGTCGTTCACAAGCGCACTCCCTGGTGGCCATTGCGGGATTCCCTACCGGACATTCTCCGCGCTTCGAAAGCGACTCGCTCGAAAGACAGGTACGAAAACATGTACGGAGTCTGGCACCACGCCACTGTTATGTAAACGTAGCGCAACCACAGTGGTTGTCATGGACTACACGCAGTTGTCGATGGCTTTGCCCTCGTCGAGGTATTGCCGGATGTTGGCAAAAGCACGCATGGCCATATCGGTGCGGCACTCGACGGTGGCGCCGCCAATATGTGGCAAGAGTGTCACGTTGTCGAAGTCCAGCAGGCGGGGCGTAACCCTGGGCTCAAATTCGTATACGTCCAGCCCGGCTGCGCCAAGATGGCCGCTCTCCAGGGCCGCCACCAGGGCTTTTTCGTCCACCAGAGGCCCGCGCCCGGTGTTGACCAGCGCGCCGCCGGGCTTCATCTGGCCGAGGGTTTCGGTATTCATCAGGTGGCGGTTTGCTGAAGTCAACGGGCAGTTGAGACTGACGATGTCCGACTCCGCCAGCAGTTCCCGCAGCTGCCCCCGGTACTGCACGCCCAGTGCGGCTTCTGCCTCGGGTTTGCGATTGGGCCCGTGGTAGAGGATTGTCATATCGAATGCGGCGGCGCGGCGCGCCACCGCCTGTCCGATGGCCCCCAGACCGACGATGCCGAGGACCTTACCATGGACACTCGACCCCAGGGTGCCGGCTCCCAGCTGCCACTCGCCGGCGCGCAGGGCGCGTTCGCAGAAACTCAGGCGCCGGCAGGTGGCCAGCAGCAGGGCCATGGTCAGGTCAGCCGTGTCCTCCGTCACCACGGGGGTATTGCTGACCGCCAGACCCTTCCGGGCGGCGGTTTCCAGGTCAATATTGTCAGTGCCGGTGGCGATGTTCGCGATCAGCCCCAGGCCAGGCGGGAAGCGCTCTATGAGCTCGCGCGGCACCGGGTCGACTCCTGTCGCGAGATAGACACGGGCGCCTTCGAAGACCGAGTCGTCAGAGGCCAGCCCGGCGACCCGTACTTCCGCGATCTGTTCGAGGGCCGAGGTGAACATGTCCGGCAGCTGCCGTGACATTAGAATTACCGGTTTGCGGTCAGTCATGCTTGCCTCGGTTACGCCCGTTCGATCAGGTCGCTGGTGATTTCATCGATAGAGGTCACCCCCATAAGGGCCATGGCAGTGGCGATTTCCCGCCGGAACAACTCCAGCATATCGACCACGCCGTCCTCACCGCAGCCCGCCATGGCATAGACCCAGGGCCGGCCGATCAATACACCCCTGGCACCCAGGGCTACGGCCTTGACCACGTCTATTCCGCTGCGCACGCCCCCGTCCAGGTAGACCTCCGCCTGCTCGCCGACCGCTGCGGCCACCCCGGCCAGCTTGCTGATGCTGGAAGCCACCCCATCGAGCTGGCGGCCGCCGTGATTGGATACCACGACGCCATCCGCCCCGTTGTCCACCGCAGCGCGCGCATCATCCGCTTCCAGGACGCCCTTGATCAGTATCTTGCCCTGCCATACGGAGCGTAACCAGGCGATATCCTTCCAGGTAACGGTGGGGTCGAACTGGGAGTCGATAAAGCTCTTGTAGGCGTTCAGGTCGTCGGGATCCGGCACTACCTCACGCAGGTTGCCGAAATTGTGGGGCTTGCCCCGCAGGCCGACATCCACGGCCCACAGTGGGCTGGTGACGATCTGGGCGAGCTGCGACAGCTTGCCGGTCAGGCCTCCGCCGAGCATTCCGTTGCGGTAGTCGCGCAGGCGCAGTCCCGCCACGGGCAGGTCGACGGTAAAGGCCAGCGTATCGCAGCCGGCGTTCTGGGCGCGCTCCAGCAGTTTGAGGATGAGGTCACGGTCACGCAACATATACAGCTGGAACCAGAAGGGCTGGTTGATGGCGGCCGCCACCTCCTCCACGGGGCAGATGCCGACGGTGGAGGTGGTAAACGGTATGCCGGCGGCCCTGGCCGCCCGCGCACCCTGCACTTCGCCGCGCCGGGCAAACATGCCGGCCATGCCGACCGGTGCCAGTGCCACCGGCATACTGGCCGCGCGGCCGGCCAGGGTAGTGCGGGTATCCACGCCATCGACATCGCGCATAACCCTTTGGGTCAGCCGGTAGCCGCGAAAGTCGGACACGTTGGCCGCCATCGTGTCCTCGTCATTGGCGCCGCCTTCGATATAGTCGAACAGGAAACGCGGCAGGCGGCGCCTGGCGCGCAGTCGGTAGTCAGCCACGCTGATCGGAATGACATCGTAAAGGCTCATAGGATCAATCCCGTTTTTATGGTGAAGTGGATAATGCCGGTCGTTGGTATCGAGACCGAAAGTATAGGCCAGTTACACGCGAA
>JAHEBL010000126.1 GCA_024642265.1 Haliea sp.
GGCTGGAAAAGCGATAAACACGGTGCCGATGTGCCGGTAAGGAAAATTTCGGGTGGGGTATCCGCCTCCAGGCTCACCAGCATGGAGCCTGTCGTCTGGCTCGGGCGCAGTACGCCGCCGGCGTGCATGCACACATCAGCATTGCCGTGACGGGAGAAATCCGCATGATCACTCGCATGCATGCGCAGACTCGCGGCCATGGCGGGCAAATTCGGGGAATCGATTGCGCCAAGGGCTCTCAGGCTGCAGGCCCTGCGCTGCGAGGCTTTACCCATAAACCGCATAAAGCGGGTATCGAAGGCCCGGGCAAAATTCAGCTTTCCCCTGCGGCTGTAACGCTTTTTAGCCTTCGCGTAATCGTGGAGGCCTTCGGAGTGCAAATCAAATTTATCGGTAATCGACAGGGCATTGGAAATTGCATCGAACCGCTCCACCCGCCTGGCCACCCAGTGGTGTGCGGCGGTTTCCAGCACCCAGGCCTCGCGAGCATCGGCGATAATAAAACTGCTGTCATATTTGAAATTTTTATCCCGGTACCCGGCCGGACCGGCCTGGCCATACCGGCTCAGCAGCTCATCGATACACCGGATCGCGGCGTCAGCGCTGCTGCAACGCTCGAGGACGATGCGCAAAATATCCATGCCGAGCAGGCCGGTTCCCACCCTGTCCACTACCCGGGTGAACACTGCCTCGTTACCGATCACCAGGCCGTGTTCGTTGACACCCATCTCCGCTCCCCAGATCCACGAGGGTTGCGAAAGTATCACTGCATTCCTGTCGGGCACCTGCTCGATGTCTATATAGGTGGCTCGCAGTGAGCGACTCGTATCCCCCGCAATCGATGGGTAGTAATGGATATATTGTGGTTCGTCAGCTTCGCGGTCGCTGTTCTTGGCGAAGAAGGTTTTGCCGCGATGCCGGATGACCTGGGTATCGCACATGTAGCTATAGCTTCCTTCTCGCCTGCCACCAGGCCAGTATGTTGACGCCTGTTCGCTGCACCGGGCCCAGCTCGGCCAACAGTTGGGGAATATGCTCACACAAGCCGTCAATGATCTCCTGGGCTATCCGATCGCGGTTCACCAGTCCTTCCGCCCTGTTCTTCAACCAACCAAGGTAGGTCAGTCCACGCAGTAATATAAACGCGGGAAATATTTCCAGGTACTTATCCGGGAAAGCGCGCTCACTTCGATAACCCTCTACATAGGCATCTACCAGCGTGTCGAAATAGGGTTCGGTGATTTTTGGGAAGACCGAGGTCGCCATTTCAAACATATGCCAGCCATAGCCGCAGTCGTCAAAATCAATCAGGCGCAATTCGCCGTTATTCATCAGGATATTTTCCGGCAAAAAATCGGCATGAATCAGGCCATAGCAATCCTTCGATTGCCCAAGCTGCTTGAGCAGCTCAAGCAGGACGATGCGAGCTTTAAAGATCAACGGCCGCTGCTCGGCCGTGATCAACGGATGCTCCCAGAATCGTCCCCACAGCGGCTCGGCGCCCAGCAGACCGTCCGCGTCCCAATGGTGCCGCTTGAAATTTGCAGGTGCCTGCCAATGTTCCCCCTGGTTATGCACTCGCCCGGCCATCGCCCCGAGTTGCCTGTAGCGTGCGACAAGTTCATTGAGCATGCCATTTTCAACAGGGCCCAGATTGTCAAACAGCACCCCGTCATGCCAGGCAAAAAGGCTGCAAAACCGCTGACTGGCCTCGCCATTAATTGCGATCGCCTCAACCCACTTGCCCCCCGGCGTGGCTACAGGTTCAGCCGTCAAAATGCCATCCTCGGCCAGGGCGCGCATCCACTGGATTTCGGATTCAATTTCGGTGGCGCCGTGATAGCCGGGACGATGTATACGCAGGGCATAATGTCGGCCATCGGTCGCCCGCACGCGGTAGACGGTATTTTCCCGGTGTTTGATCAACTCCAGCTCGCTACCCTCATCGAGCCCCCATGCGGTCAATGCCGTCCTCGCATAGCGCCCGGCCTGCTCGATTGCGGCCGCATCCGCATCCACCTCCATCATGATGTTATTGGCATTGGCCACGTACCAGATACAGGCCCGCTCAAAGCGTTGCAATACCTCGTCACAGTAAGCGCAGTCTATTAGCAGGCCGGGCTTGAACTGCATCACCGTTTCATCAAAAGCGGCTACAATCGCCCAGATGCCATTTTCGTACAGGGCTTTCATCATCAGGTAACTGGTCGTTGCGCTGTTGAACTGCAGGCCGATGACAAGGCCTTTTTGGCGGATATCAACCAGGAATGGAAAGCGTGCCATTATTTTGTCCAGGCCCTGGCGCAAATAACTGGCCACCCTGGAAACGTTTTCCAGCGTGGTCGCGCACAGGCTCATTTCCAGCGCCTTGAGGGCGACGTGGCAACCGAGATCCGAGCCGCCAAAGGTCGACACATGCCCCCAGCCTTTATCCCGTAACCAACTGCCGCAGCGCTCACTCATGACCACCGCGGCCATGGGATACAGACCGCCCGAAAGGCCCTTGCCGGTGACCAGCATGTCGGGTATCACGCCAAATGCCTGGACTGCCCAGGGATAACCCGTGCGACCCAGCCCTGTTTGCACCTCGTCCGCCAGGAACAGGGAGCCGTATTGCTCGCACAAGGCCTTAACACCGGGCAGGTAATTTTCAGCGGGCAGGGGGAATCCATAGGTCGCGGGGATAGGCTCCATCATGACCAGGGCCACGTCGCGATTGCGTAAAGCGTCCTCCATGGCCGGCAGATCGTTAAATGGCACCTTGATAAAGTGAACGGGATCGTCGCTGGCAAAAAAGCGCGCGGTTTCATCGTCACCAGCCGCCCCTGACAAGCCCGAGCGGCCGTGATAGCCCGCGGCCAAGGCCACAATTTTTCTGCGCCCGGTAGCCCAGCGGGCCGACTTTATGGCAACGTCATTCGCCTCGCTCCCCGATGGGGTGAATACCACGTATTGCATGGCACCGGGTATGGCCGCGATAAGTGCCCTGGCGAGTTCCGCTTTAGGCTGCGATGGAAAATGGTGGTTGCCGATATCCCATTCCCCGGCGCATTCGCGCAAACGCGCCACCAGATCAGGGTTACAATGACCCAGGTTGAACGTTCCCCCATTGAGGTGCAGGTCCAGCACCTCATGCCCGTCGATGTCCCAATACCGGTAGCCCTCGCGCCTGTGGGGTACAAAATCGATGCCACCTTTGCACAAACGATCGACCCGCCCGGGCACCAGGTGCTCGAAATTGTCACGCAATACCCGGGTTTTGAGTTCAGAGGCCATACGGGATAAACCTTTTGCAAAGTGTGCTATCGGTGCAGCAATCTGTCGGATATTGACACTGATGGTAGTGTAAACGATAGCACAGGGGGCGGCACGGTCCTGACACCGTAACCGGTCCGGGCTCACCCGACGCCGGGTTATGCTCCCCAGGGCTTTGGAGCGTCTATAAAGTGGCCGGGTGCCTCGGGTGAATTGGTGGTTTGTTGCGGAGTCCTGTTCCTTATTCGATTACTTCTTGGCTGCCAGCGCTGTGACGTTCGAGGATTCTTGCTGTTCATCTTCACCGAGGCCCAGCAATAAATCTGGATTACCCTTGCATGCAGCAATCAGTACGGCCTTGTTTTTGGATAACAGCAGGCCGATATTTTCAGCATCTTTTTCACTAATACCTTGAATGTGTTTGCCCAGGAACATGCTGAAATTTTCAGCCAGTTCCAGCATCTTGTCGTGGGCATCGGCATCCTTTTTGCTTTCATACATGGTGTCATCTCTGTCGCATTTCCACATTGCTACTACGGCCATGGGTTACCTCGTGGGTTAATTTCTGGAAGGTCGTTATACTGTATATAAATACAGTATTTGCTGCAATCAATTTCTATAAATGAAAAATTATCGGACCGCTGTGTTACTCGATAACTTCTATTTGAACATTGATTAAACCTGAAGACGTATTACCAATACTACTGAACGCGGATTTGGATAGATCAACAATTCGGCCTCTGACAAACGGTCCCCGGTCATTGACTTTAACAATGACGCTCTTGTCATTATCCAGGTTGGTGACTTTTAATTTTGAGCCAAAGGAAATAGTTCTGTGGGCTGCGGTTTTTAATTCATGTCTGTACAACTCGCCACTGGCGGTCTTTTTAAACTGATGTTTATCGCCGTAAAACGAGGCGATTCCCTTCTCGGTGTAGCCTACCGTGCTATTTGTGCTTTCAGTTTGCACACTGCCGCAACCCAGGATCGTGGCTGAAAACAGAACGATGACCAACCACTTCAGAACATACTGCATTCGGCTATCTTGTCTATCTCGTCTATTGGGTACCCTGCCAGGCAGCGGTAATTCACCGGGTTCGAAGCAAGTTACTCTATCCAGCTGCGCGACGGCCGCATGGTTGATGGGTTTTACCGGCCGCTGCATGTTTCAAAACGGGATATCATCATCCCCAAAATCCTCCGGCGTGGGATAGTATGGATCCGCCGCCGGGGCCGCCGCCTCATCGCCCATGGCCACTACCTTCCAGCCCTGGAGATTATTGAAATAACGGCCGTTGTATTCGCGACCGCGAATATCGAAGCTCACGGTCACTTCCTGTCCGGGCTGTAAGGCATCCAGCAAGGCCACCTTGTCCTGGACGAACTCGAGGTTGATTTCCTGGGGGTACTTGCCATCCTCGACAATGACGACCATTTCCCGCTTGGTAAATCCGCTGTCAAAAGTCCTGGGATCCTGGATCAGCTTGATCTTTCCGGTTAACTCATACGCCATGGAGATATCACTCTGCTGGTAAATTAGTAAAGTCAGGAGCTGAATTTTATAGAAAAACTATAAAAAACAATAAGATGGTTGACCCAGATGGACTGAACGGGCCCACCACCCGGCTTCGCCTGCCGATTAAGAGAAGCCCGGGGAGACCCGAACCGGGGCAGTAAGTTGACGAAAAGTATCGGGTTGCTCTCGTGGTAGGGGGAATTGTAACCGAAACCGAGCGTATGCCGAACAGGGATGAAGCCTGAATTGGAACCCGTAGGTGGTAAGCCCGGGAATCGTGAGGAGTCTTGGAAACGAACGCCGAGCGGGACCAGAACAGGTCACATGCTGCTCTTATGGCTGAACTGGTCATTCGCCACCCGCAGGGTTAACTTGTCAAAGCCCACGAACGCACCAGATCAGCCCGGCGCGGAAGGCAGCCGGTCGATGACCCCGATAATATGTTCGATTGATGTGTTCCACGCCGCTTCCTCCCTTGCCGACCACGACCGCCCGAGCTGCTCTTTTACTGACTCTTTAACCGCGCTCAACATGGCGTGATAGAAGGATAGGTTGGCACCGTAGCCCTTGTGCATTTCTGTCTCGAATTCCAGGTAGCCCTCATCGGTTTCGCCCAGTAACAGGCGAAAGATTTGATCGAGCATCCTGCCCCTCATGCGGATATCCATGTAATCGATGTGCTGTAAGGCCTCGGGCATGGCACCAGTGAACCTGTCGTATACCGCGTCGGTAATATCGGTATCGGACTCAGCCAGTCGTGCAAGGCAATTATGAATTACGTCGGTATCGGATATCATGCGACTCCTGGCCTGCATATTAATGTTTGTATGCGCTCTCCCTCGCGTCCACAGTATATTCCGGATGTTCATTAATAATCCACGAGGGGTATCAAGGGCTTTCCCATAGCAAAAGCGGGTAAGGAGTTTTCGGAACCGAACTCAGAACTCCTCGCTCCGCACCGGGGCCGAGTTTCCTGAACCTGCTACCACGGTGCAGTTTCCGTCAGGCTCCACAGGTCCGTCGGGCCCGTTAGTGCAATAAAGGGAGGCTATGCGAGCAACTTCTGGATTTCATCAGCACCAGCCACCTTGCCCTCGACAATGACTTTTCCGTCAACTGCAAGCGCAGGTGTGCGCATAACACCTGCATCAATTATGGCGTTCATATCAGTGATCTTTTCGACTTCACAGGTGATTCCCAATGTCCGCGCCGCGGATTCCGCGTTTGCTGTCAGCGCTTTACATTTGCTGCAACCACTACCGTAGATTTGAAGCTTCATAGAATTCCCCAGTCAAATTGTTTACCAGAAATTGCCATAGAGATAACCGGTGACCGTTGCCATCACAATGACGAGGGCGCAATAGACAATGGTTTTCTGATTCCCGAGAATTGTGCGGATTACCAGCATATTGGGCAACGACAGTGCCGGCCCCGCCAACAACAGCGCCAATGCCGGCCCCTTGCCCATGCCAGAGCCCAACAGCCCTTGAACGATAGGTACTTCGGTGAGCGTCGAGAAATACATGAAAGCCCCGACCACTGAAGCGATTACGGTGGATGAAAGGGAATTATCGCCGACGGCCGCGCCAACCCACTCGGAAGGTATCAGTCCCTCGTAGCCGGGCCGCCCCAGCAACAGGCCTGCAAAAAATACGCCCGCCACCAATAACGGCAAAATTTGTTTGGTAAAATCCCAGGTTTGAAATGCCCATTCCTGATCATGCTCTCTTGTCGCTGCGATGAGCATGATACCTGATGCACCCACCGCGAATGGCATTTGAGGTGCGCCCGGCGCAAGCAATGCGCTAACAAAAACCAGTGCACCCACGATCAGCAGCTGGACCACCGGCCATTGCCACCGGTAAACAAGCAGGGCGCCGAACAGAAGGGAGAGCAATGAAGTGACATGCCACTTCCAGGCGTAGATCTGCATCCAGAGTCGACTGTCTGCAGCAGCCCAGTTGGCGAACACCAGAATGCCGACCATGAGGCTGAAAAAGGTCACGATGGTGGCAAGTGGCTTATCAACCTCGCCCGCGGCGAATCCCTGCGCGGAGGCGTCCGCTCTGGACAACTCTTCCTTGCGATAGATCAGGTGCATAATCGTGCCGATGACAACCGCGAATACGATGGCCCCGACTCCCCGGGCGATACCCATCTCGGCGCCCAATACCTTGGCGGTAACCACAATCGCCATAATATTGATCGCCGGGCCAGAATAGAGGAACGCTATCGCCGCGCCCAGTCCGGCGCCCCGTCTGTAGATGCCGCCAAACAGGGGCAGGACAGTACAGGAACAGACGGCAAGCAGGGTGCCTGAGATCGAAGCGACACCCAGTGCTACTGGCTTTGATGCCTGCGGCCCCAGGTGTCGCAATACTGAGCCCTGGCTGATATAGACCGCCATTGCGCCGGCAATGATAAATGCCGGGAGCAGGCAGAGGATCACGTGCTCCCGCGCATACCAGTGGGTTAGCGCGAAGGCTTCAAGCACCGCGTTGTCAAAGCGCGCATTACCCGCGGGTAAAAAGTAGATAAGGAGAAAAACACCCAGCATCGACAGCAACAGGTATGCTTGCGATGGATTTTCCCTATACAGACTTACCAGCCTTGCGTACATGCTTTTCGCTCCCTCTTCAATCGGATGCCACCGGTTGCCGAGGCAATGAGAATGAGATGGCAGTTCCCCGATCGGGTCGTGCCAACAGCTCACCGATATCGCGGACCATTATCAGCCCTCTCGAATTTTCCGGCCGCCTGAAACCGAAAATCGGGCGTTCCTCGCCTGAGGCGCTTTATTTTTCAATGCCCATTGAACAGCTCTTTAGCCTTATCCTTCGCCGCCTGCAAAACCATCTTCGCCTTGTCCAGTCCCCTGGGCATAAAATCAAACACCACATTGCGAATGGACCCTGGGAATGGGGTTTCCGCTGCGTAGTCATCCGTCAGCGCCTTGCCGTCATCGCGCCCGATATCAAAGGTTTCGGACGAGGACATGGTGGCAGGCATGGCGAACTGCACGGTTTCGTTCATCACCTCTTTCCCATTACTGCTGATGGTAACAGTGATATTACGTAGCGCCATGGGTTCAATGCGTGCCTGTGATCCGCCACCCAGATCCAGACGCATTTCCAGGGCGTTATCACCCTGTCCGAGCGCTTTACCGGTGACTTTCACCTCTTCATGGGTAAGTCCACGGATAATAAAGGTGGGTTTCCCGTCTTTAAGATACAGACCCATACCACCGAGTGATCCGCCCATGGCGTAGATGGGGCCGGTCTCTTTGCCGGTAGGCAAGTTTATATCGGCGGTCATGGTATGGTTCATGAACTTGATGGGTGGCGCATTGAACTCCAGTGTGCGCGCCACCGGCAGCGGGTAGACCCACTTACCTGCGCGGGTCTTGAAGTCCTCCGTGATGTTGTTGCGCATGTAGACGCGGGTACCGCCGCCACCGTCGATGGGGTCCACGTGGAACTGTTTGGCCTGGGCTTTGAATGCGGCATCCAGTTCGGCAACTTTTTCCGGGTTTTTGTCCGCCATGTTAACGGTTTCTGCCGGGTCGGTTTTCAGGTTGTAGAGCGCCCAGTCGTTATCGATGGAGGCCGACTTGGTCAGGTCCCATGTGTCGGTGCGATCGGACGCCACCACTTTCCAGTCGCCCTTGACAAATGACCGGTTGCCGTACATTTCAAAGTACTGACCGCGATCAGGCGTTGGCGCGCTGATGGCAAAGGTGCTCATCAGGTTTTCGCCATCGAACGGAATCTGCGGAAGGTTATTCACCAGCTTTGCCGGAGTCACACCGGCAGCCGCCAGTACGGTGGGCGTGATATCAGCGATATAGGCAAACTGTTCACGCCATTCGCCACGAGCCTCGAGGCCGTTGGGCCAGGCGATCACCAGCGGGACGCGAATACCCCCTTCCCAGGCGGTCTGCTTGTAGTAGTTGTAAGGGGTATTGCCCGCTACCGCCCAACCGAATACGTAGTGGGGGAAGGTGTCCGGCCCACCCCACTTATCAATCCAGGCGAGATTTTCGGTCACGGTGGGTATCTGGGAGTTGGGGAAGCTGATCTCGTTCATCAGGCCGTTGGGGCCACCCTCGGCGCTGGCACCATTATCGGAGGTGACCACCACGATGGTGTTGTCCAACTCACCCCGGGCTTCCAGCGCATCCAGTACCCGACCGAATTCGTGATCGGCGTATGAGAGCGACGCAGCAAACACTTCCATCTGTCGGGCGTAGAGGCGCTTGGCGTCGGCCGACAGTGAATCCCAGGCGGGCATATGGGCTGGGCGCGGCGGCAGTCTGGTGTCGGCCGGCACTATGCCCAGTGCTTTCTGTTTGGCCAGAATTTTTTCACGTGCGACGTCCCAGCCCTCGTCAAAACGGCCGTGGTATTTTTCAATCCACGCTTTGGGCGCATGGTGCGGCGCGTGAGCGGTGCCTGTGGCCCAGTACAGATAAAAGGGCGGAATGGGCAGGCCGGTGCTGCGGCCGTTGATCCAGTCGATGGCCTTGTCGGCCATATCCTGATTAAAGTGATAACCCGGCCCTTTGGGAGTATCGACCGGCGTGTTGTTCTCAAACAGCACCGGATCAAAGTTGTCCGTGTCAGCGGTGAGGAAGCCGTAGAAGCGATCAAAACCCTGCCCCTGGGGCCAGTAGGTAAATGGCCCGGCGGCGTTCAGGTCACCGAGTGGGCCGTGATCCCATTTGCCGATGGCGAAGGTGCGGTAACCCGCCTGCCGGAAGTTCTCCGCCGCGGTACCGGCATCTCGTGGCACCA
>JAHEBL010000225.1 GCA_024642265.1 Haliea sp.
GCCGCGAGGTGATCCACGCCGTATTCGTCCGGCTCCGATTTGAAAAGCCAGTAGTTCATTACCGTTCCTGCCGTGCTGAATCGAGTTGCGTTCAGTATAATCAAATCCCCCGAAAATTTGCCCGACGTTCTCGCGGCGGATATTCCCCTCAACGACCGTGGAATAATGTGACGGACTGTGCCTGCATCGGAGAGTACCCGTGAGCCTTGAAATGCTGACCGCGCTGGTTACCTTCGCCCTGGTATCGACCATCACCCCGGGGCCGAACAACCTGATGCTGATGGCATCCGGGGCCAACTTCGGCTTTGGTCGCACGGTGCCCCATATGTCCGGCATCCTGGCGGGTGTCCTGGTGATGTTTGTGCTTGTGGGTATCGGCTTGTCACAGGTGTTCGATGCCTGGCCCGCCAGCTTTCAGGCACTGAAGGTGATAAGTGTCCTGTACCTGCTGTTTCTCGCCTGGAAAATTGCAACGGCTGCGGGCCCGGGGGAGGGCGCTGCGGCCGGTGGCAAGCCGCTGACCTTTATCCAGGCAGCACTTTTTCAGTGGGTCAACCCGAAGGTGTGGGTGGTGGCGTTGACCGCGATTACTGTGTACTCGCCTTTGCACGATGCGGAGGCTGTCATTGTGGTGGCGTTGGTTTTTGGCATGGTAACGCTCCCCTCGGTAACCATCTGGACGTTGATGGGGCAGCAATTGGCCAGCTTGCTGACCAATAATCTCCGCTTGCGGATATTCAACTACATTATGGGCGCGCTGTTGGTGGGGTCCTTGTACCCGGTGCTTTTATCCTGGCTGGATTAGCCCGGGTGGCCGTAACAGTGAACCACTGATCTACCAGGCGGTGTCAGTCGTTATCAGCCCGGGAGGGGTCGCGTTTTACACTTCCCCTGCAATCGCCCGTTGTAATATCTGTGCGTATTGCTCGATATTGAAGGGGATCGGGTTACCCGCGGCGGAGGGATCCTCGACAGCCATAGCGGCTATTCTGGCGATCTGCCTGTCATCGATACCGATCATGGCAAGACTCTGCGGTATACCAATGCTGGATCGCAAGTCCAGAACCCAGTCCAGAAAGCCGTCGAAGCCCCTGCGTTCCAGGCCGAGATAGGCGGCGGCCCGCGTTATGACTGGCGCGATTGCCGTCTCGTTTGCCTGCAGCACATAGGGCATCAATATCGCATTGAGCAGACCGTGGTGCGCGTCGTATACCGCGCCGAGGGGGTGTGCCAGGGCGTGCATGGCACCGAGCCCCTTCTGGAAGGCCGTCGCGCCCATGCTGGAGGCCGCGAGCATCTGCATGCGCGCTTCGATGTTGCCGCCATCGGTCACCGCCACGGGCAGGAAGTCATGTACCAGGCGGATGCCTTCCATCGCGATTCCCGTCGCCATCGGATGCCACGCTGGCGAGCACAAGGCCTCGAGATTGTGGGACAGCGCATCCATGCCGGTGGCGGCCGTCAGGTGGGGGGGCAGGCCAATAGTCAGCTCCGGGTCGAGAATGACCTGGCCGGGTAGCATCCCGGGGTGGAAGATAATCCGTTTCACCTGCTGTTGCCGGTCGGTAATGACGGCGGCGCGACCGACTTCGGAACCCGTGCCGGCCGTGGTTGGGACCGCAACAATCGGGGCTATACCCTCCGCCCGGACGCGCGACCAGTTATCCGCGATATCCTCGAATTCCCACAGCGGCAGATCCTGCCCGCTCATCAGCGCTATCGCCTTGCCGGCGTCGAGTGCCGAGCCACCCCCCATGGCAATTACACCATCGTGCTTGCCCCCCTTAAAGGCGACTATGCCGTCCTCGACATTGCTGTCGCTGGGGTTGCTCCGGATGGACGAAAATACCTTGCAGGCCAGATCCGCCTCCCTGCATCTCCTGAGGGCGTCCTGCACCAATGGCAGGGCAGCCAGCTGGGGGTCCGTCACCAGCAGCGGCGCGCGCATCCCCAGCACCCGGCAGGCCTCGGCTAATTCCGCGATGCGTCCGGCGCCGGCACGGATGCTGTTGGGGTAATTCCAGTTGCCTTCGGGTGCTGATTTGCTCATCAGTGGAATCCGTTGCGGCTTCGAATGGCGGGAAGGATGCAGGAGATCATCAAATAATCTCGAAGTAACGGGACAACTCCCAGTCGGTGACATGCCGGCGAAACTCGCGGCACTCCCACTCCCGGCTCGCCGCGTAATGCTCCACGAAGTCGGCGCCGAAATACTCACGGGCTGACGCGGAGTCGCGCAGTGCGGCGGCTGCGCTGGCCAGGTCCAGGGGCAGTGACAGCTCTTCCGGCTGGTCCTGCTCGTAGGCGTTGCCCGTCACCATTGCCGTGGGTTCCAGTTCGTGTGCAATACCGTACAGGCCTGCACCGAGGGCCGCCGCGAGGGCGATATAGGGGTTGGCGTCGGCGGAGCCCAGGCGGAACTCCACCCGCTGCGACTTGGCCGAACCGGGTATGACCCGCAGCGCCGTGGTCCTGTTCTCAACGCCCCAGGTGGCGTCCGTGGGTGCCCAGAAGCCGGGGACCAGGCGGGTATAGGCGTTGACCGTCTGGGCCAGCATCGCCATCCACTGGGGCATCAGCCG
>JAHEBL010000226.1 GCA_024642265.1 Haliea sp.
GTGGTAGCGGTTGTCAACGCGCTTCACAGTAGCGGACAGGAGTCTACCGCACGGCCCTCAGACCTGACGTAGAAAATCAGCTCTTGAGCCGCACTGAATACCATGCCGTAGGTTTCGATGCTCTGGTTACCCAGTCCGCGCCCGGGGTTGGCCACTCCATACTCAATCAATGACCAGCCGATTGAGGGGTCGACGGCGGTGGCGGTAAAGTTTACATGGGGGACCTCTGTGTGCTGAATCCAGACACCGGGAATGGGTTCCGCACCCTCGCCCGGGAACTCCAGGTCTATCCAGGTACCGTCCTCCTCGAAGATGAAGCAACTCGGAAAGGAGAAGCCTTCATATTCGGGAAAAGGGGGTGAGGACACGATAGTCGCCTCAACGAGAAATACCCTGCCCGATAGGCCGGCGAGGTCGCCACTGTCTTTCGATATCGCATCGGCACACACAGTGCCGCCAAGTGCGCCGATTAATACGCTGGGTAACAGCCTGGTCAATAGTGTCATATCTGTCTCCTCCGGGACCGCTGGCGGTCCTGCCAATATGTCTGCCGGTGACATCAACCGCCTCGCTCGTGTGACTCTGCGCCGGCTGCCTGGGTCACACCCCAAGTGTGGTAGGCCGGCGCCGGAATGCCGCGTGACTTTAGGTGACACGATGTGATTCCGAGTAAAAGAAGAGCTATATCAATGACATAGCGAATACCGCTGAATGTACTAGACTCAATGGATGGCGGTTCGGAGTGGCCATGATGCAGGAGATGACCTTCTATTCGCGTGAAGTGCCTGGCGAGGGTGTAACTCAAAAGGCGATTTCCGCACAGTTGGCGCGGATTCATGCCAGTCCGCGATTCGCCCGTTCCCCTCGCCTGTGCCAGTTGCTCAGCTACCTGGTGGAAAATTCCGCCGACGGAAATGCCCGTAAATTGCTCGAATTCACTATCGGTGTGGACGTCTTCGGCCGGGGGGAATCGTTTGACCCACAGTCGGATACCATCGTTCGCGTGACAGTGCGGCGGCTCAGGCGTTTCCTGGCCAACTATTACGAAGCACAGGGTCGTGACGATCCGTTGATTTTTCTTATTCCTACCGGACACTACCGGGTTGACTTTCACCAACGCATACCATTTGCAGACCCGGGCGCTGCCCCCACGTTTTACCGACAGTGGCGGAGGTGGATCTTTCCCGCCGCCGCCGCCGCGGTGCTGGCAGCAACTGCGGTCGTCGACTATGCCAATGTATCCCCACCTGTAGTCACTCCGGATGTCACTGCAAAATCGCAGGCGGCACAGCACATCCTGCTCGGCCAGCATTTGGTGCACAGGCGCGGCCCGGGCGACCTGCAACAGGCGGTGACCGAGTTCGAGCGGGCTGTCGCGGAAGATGCCCGGAATGTCGACGGCTGGATCGGCCTGGCATCGGCGCTTGGAATCACTGCTTTGCATGACCCCGATCAAAACCGGAAAATACTACCGAGACAGTACTGGGCGATAAATCAGGCCCTGGTCCTTGCGCCGTCACACCCTGAAGTAAATGCCCGCATGGCCCGTCTGCATGCTTACGCGGGCGATCTGGCTGGCGCCACCCGATTCATGCGCCGGGCGCTGGCATCCGGGAGCGAGAATATCCTCGTACTGGGTATGCTCGCTGGCCAGGAGCGCGCCAGTGGCAATCTGCAGCTGGCACTGCAGTTACAGCGCAAGGCGGCCAGCCTGCCGCCTCTGGATATCGCCTCCCTGGGCAATCTCGCCTATATGTTGTATGAGGCCGGCGAGCTGGATGAGGCCCTCGAACTGTACGACCGGCTGGAAAAGTTCAGCCCGCAGGATGCCCGGGTGAAAGCGATGATCGTGAAGCTGCATATACTGCGCGGCGACTTTGCAGAAGCTGAGCAGAGGCTGCAGGACGTTTCCCCCGGTGCGGAGCGGCACCAGCTACGGGCGCTGGTTTACCACAGTCTGGGACAGGCGGAAGCGTCGCGGCAGGCGTCACAGGCCCTGGCGGAGCAGGCGTCATCCCCGGATGAAAAGATCATGCTGGCAGAAATATTCGCCTACCGGGAAGAGCGCGGCCGGGCAATGGATGAGATTGATGCAGCGTTCGCACAGATTCTCAATCAGGGGTTGTTGCCGGCATTGATGTTTTCGCAGATCCGGACCCTGCTCGATTCGCCATTTTTGCAGCGCCTGTATGACGATGCTGTTTTCCTGGCCTGGGCGGATGGCACCAGGGCATTGATTGCCAGTGAGGCGCACAACCTGCTCACCCTGGCGGCACTCGGGCGAGATGACGTACCGCTGTAAAAGTCCCTCCGGACAACGCACTGTTCAAAGCGCCGCCGGTAATTTTCGGCCAGATAACCCTCGAAATGTCTGGGTTGGTCAGTCGACTTACGCGACGGTGGAGGGACCCTGCCCCGGAACTGCCCGAATCTCGGATTCCGGCTCTGCCTCCGGTTTCAGCACCGCGGCAAACCAGCCTCGGAAGAACAACGCGATGAGGGGCCCGGATATGGCCCAGACAAACAGGATCAACCACATGGCCTCGGGGCTGTCCCA
>JAHEBL010000227.1 GCA_024642265.1 Haliea sp.
GCGGCCGTGTACACCTGGTGCTGGTACTGGCGCCCGCCCGGCCTGTCCCCGGTGCTGCCTTCTTCCGGGTCAAAGGTCCAGCCGCTTTCGAGCATGATCGGGCTGACTACGGATACACCGATCAACTCGTCCAAACCCTTGAGGGCCCGCGCGATCAGCGTGCGGTGTGCCCACGGGCAGGCCAGCGACACATACAGGTGATAGCGGTCCGGTTCTCCGGCAAATCCTCCCGCTCCGGTCGGGCCTGCGCTACCGTCGGCGGTGATCCAGTTACGGAAGCTGGCGTCCTCGCGTACAAACCGCCCACCGGAAGCCTCGGTGTCGTACCACACATCCTGCCATTGGCCTTCAACCAGCATTCCCATCGTTCTTCTCCTCTTTTTGGCCGGCGCTCAAGCGCCCGGGTTACGGTCAACAGCCCCCGCGCCCGGCGGATGCACTCTGCGGCCCGGCAGATATATAACGGCCGCAAGCAGGCGGGTGGCCCGGGATTCACTGCGGTCGATTGAAATTATCGAATCGGCAGTCATGGCGCTGTCTCCATGGTGATGCTGATTGATCAGGTCGGCTGCTTGCCCGACTACAGGGACAGTGTATTTCGTTAAAGAAAAATTAATATTGGATAAAAACGGCGGCTATATTCGATATTTTAGAAAATTTCCGGGTCATGCAGGTGAGACCGCGGGGTATTGGCTGCTCTCCTTTTGCAGTAGCGCGGCCAGTCGGCAGGTGGCAGGACCGGCGAGATCCGGGTCCGCGTAGGTGAGGTACAGAGTCGCCGACCTCCGCGAGCCCTTTTCCAGAGGTAATTCCATGAGTTCGCCCTTCGCAATCCCGGGCGCCACGCGGGACGCCGGCAACCAGGCGAAGCCCATGCCACGGGATATCATATCCACTGAGGTTGCCACATGGCTTACGGTCCAGCGTTGCTCGGCTCCCAGCCAGCCTGAATCTACCTGTCCGCCGAGCGCGGAGTCGCGGATTACGATCTGGCGGTGGTTGGCCAGGTCCTGCAAGGTCAGTTTGCGCTGTTGCTGGTGCAGTGGATGATCCGGGTGTGCCACCGCGATGAACTCTGCCTGCATCAGGGCTTCGCCGAGAAAACCCTGGGGGACGTCTGCAGCGATCAGCAGGTCGACCGTGCCTGCCTGCATTAACTCCGGGCCACCGGAGAGCACCGTCTCCATAAGTTGTACGCGAGTGTGGGGATACTCCAGCGACAGCTCCTGCAGGGCGCCTGCCAGGTATTCATAAGGATATACTTCATCAATAGCGATGCGGATTTCTGCCTCAGTGCCCTGTGCCAGGCTACCGGCGATGTTCTCCAGTTGCCCGGCCTGTTCCAGCAACTGTTCCGCACGGCGCAGCAGCAGGCGGCCTTTCTCCGTGAGTTGCGCCTTGCGACCGACAACCTCAAGCAGGGGCAGCCCCAGCTGATCCTGTAATTTGTGCACCGCGTGATTGATGGTGGACTGACTCTTGTGAATTGCCCCAGCGGCCTGGGCAAAACCGCCGTGCCTGACCACGGCCTGGAGCATGCGCCACTGTTCGAGGGTGGTCTTGTTCATGGCGGCACCTTATCTACGAAAAATACGAATAATACAGACTAAATAATGCAATTTAATATCGAAAAAAGCGAGAGTACGCTAAGGGTATCGTAACAGGAGATGAACATGGCACAGCGCAGCATCCGGGAAATCATAAACGCCCACCCCAGCCGCGACGGCGACGGCGTCTCCATTCAGCGCATTGCCGGGATGCAGCATGCGGGTATGGACCCGATCCTGATGGTCGATGAACTGCGCTCGGAGCACAGGGAGGATTTTGCAGGTGGTTTCCCGCCGCATCCCCACCGGGGCATGCAAACCCTGACCTATATGAAACAAGGCGGGATTGTTCACCAGGACAGCCTGGGAAACCGGGGCGAGATCCGCGGGGGCGGTGCCCAGTGGATGTCAGCCGGGCGCGGCGTGATTCACTCGGAGATGCCCACCCAGGACACCAGCGGCCTGCACGGGTTCCAACTCTGGATCAATTTGCCCCGGCAACAGAAGATGAGCGCGCCGCGCTACCGGGATATCCCGCAACATGAACTCGCACGTGCTTCAGGTACCGGGTTTGAGATCACCGCGATAGCCGGGCAGTGGCAGGGCAGGGGACTGGATATTCGGGGGCCCCTGGAGGAACTTACTGCCCAGGCCGCTATCGCCGACCTGGCGCTGGAGCCCAGGGCAGGCCTTAGCCTGACGGTTTCTGCCAGTGAAACACTGCTGGGGTATGTCTATGGGGGAAGCATACCCCACGGCGCAATGGTCATTGGCTCGCAGCAGTTATTTGTCACCAGCGACGGTGAGGAATTTCAACTGCGCGCTGGTGATCATGGAGCAAAGCTATTACTCCTGCGTGGCGAGCCGCTGCGGGAGCCGGTTGCCCACTACGGGCCCTTCGTAATGAATACCGCCCAGGAGATCGAGCAAACCCTGCGGGATTACCAGTCAGGACAGTTCCTGTAACTGGCCTACTATGGTGGTTGCTCAAAACAGCCGGGG
>JAHEBL010000241.1:0-21094 GCA_024642265.1 Haliea sp.
CTTTACAGGGAGGTCTACAGTAAGCTGTATGGCAGGCTGGGGCCGCTGTACAAGTCGATAAGGGCTATTACCGGCTATCCGGCATAGTGTGACCGGCGGCACAGCCGGCTTAGAGGGCCGAAATGGTACTGACAAGTGACTTTTCCCTGCTCGAATTGTAGAAGTGCAGAGCAGGTGAGGCATACCAATAAGGCTCAAAGTGGTTCCCGATCAAGTAATTCTGGTCACTCGAGCGCGGTTTTTGTAGCGCCAGCCCATGGCCTCAAATTGAGTTGCCAGAACCCTATTACGATCTGATTTTCCAGAATGCGAGTTCGATGCTATGGCTTTGCCGGTTTTTTGGACTATAACTATATCAATTATAACTAGCGAGGCAGTCATCCCCTGACTTCCTGCCCCATGCGAGGTCACTATGATTCCATCGGAATTTGAATACCATAAAGCCACCAGTATCCAGGACGCCATAGCCCAGCTCGGCGCGCATGAAGACGCCAAGCTGTTGGCAGGGGGGCACAGCCTCCTGCCGATGATGAAATTACGCTTCGCCGAGCCACCTCACTTGATAGATATCAATGGCATAGAGGAACTCAGGGGCATCCGGCTGGAGGGTGATACCATCTGTATCGGCGCCATGACCACCGAAAACGAGCTGATCCACTCCGAGATTCTGCAGCAGCACTGCCCGCTCCTGGTGGAAGCGGCCAGGTTGGTGGCCGATCCACAGGTAAGAAATCGCGGCACCATTGGTGGCGACGTGGCTCACGGCGACCCGGGCAACGATCACCCGGCCGTGATGCTGGCCCTTGATGCCACTTTTGTCCTGCATGGGCCTGGCGGTGAGCGCCAGCAAGCGGCCAATGGCTTCTTTCTGGGGACCTACTGGAATGACCTGCAGGAGCACGAGATCCTGGTGGAGTTGCGTGTCCCCGTGATCAAAAAAGGCGTTGGCCACGGCTACAGCAAATTGAAGCGCAAGACAGGTGATTACGCCGTCGCCGGCTCGCCGGTGGTTATTGAACTGGACGGGGAAGTCTGTCGCGATATCAGAATCGCCCTGACCAATGTTGCACCCATGGCGATTCGAGCGGAAGCAGCGGAGAACATACTGCGCGGCAAGGTCATCGATGATGCCCTGATAGAACAGGCCGCTGCGGAAGTCCTCGCGGCCTGTGACCCCGCAGAGGATCTCAGGGGAGACGTTCTCTACAAGTCCCATATGGCGGCCGAGATGGCACGCCGCTCCATTCGCGCAGCACTGCTACAGGCAAGGGGATAACACCATGGCGAAGCAACACGTTTCATTCAAATTGAACGGTAAGCAAGTGGACGCTTTGGTGGAGCCCAGAGAGTTATTGGTGCACACCATACGGGAGACACTCAGCCTGACCGGCACTCACATAGGGTGTGAGACCTCGCACTGTGGTGCCTGCACAGTCGACCTGGACGGAAAATCGGTTAAATCCTGTACCGTGCTTGCGGTGCAGGCAGACGGCTCGGAGCTGAAAACCGTGGAAGGGCTGGCAGATGCCGGGGGCCTGCATGCTGTGCAGAAAGCTTTTATTGAGGAACACGGCCTGCAGTGCGGCTTTTGCACCCCTGGGATGTTGATCAGGGCCTACCGCTTCTTACAGGAGAATCCGAATCCCACCGAAGAGGAAATCCGCTGGGGAATGTCTGGCAACCTGTGCCGCTGTACCGGCTACCAGAACATCGT
This sequence comes from Haliea sp., assembly GCA_024642265.1. Taxonomy (GTDB): domain Bacteria; phylum Pseudomonadota; class Gammaproteobacteria; order Pseudomonadales; family Halieaceae; genus JARRPM01. The sequence goes on from JAHEBL010000241.1 coordinate 1,715, forward strand.
CAAGGCGGTGCAGACAGCCGCAAAAACGCTACAACAAGCCTGAGGTGACCGGAATGGACAATACAGCTGAAGTACAGGACCGCGAAGATTCCCTCAAAGGCGTGGGGTGCTCGCGCAAGCGTAAAGAGGACGCACGTTTTGTGCAGGGCACCGGCAGATATACCGATGACCTCAAATTGCCGGGTATGTTATTCGCGGACATGGTGCGCAGCCCTTACGCCCATGCCCGTATAAAAAGTATCAACAAGGAAAAAGCACTGGCCCTGCCGGGCGTGCACGCAGTGCTTACCGCAGAAGACCTGAAGCCGCTGAATCTGCATTGGATGCCGACTCTGGCAGGTGATGTACAGGCAGTGCTGGCCGACGAAAAAGTGCACTTCCAGTACCAGGAAGTAGCCGTCGTCATTGCTGACGACCGCTATATTGCGGCCGACGCCATTGAATTGGTAGAAGTCGAGTACGAAGAGCTGGAAGTGCTGGTCGATGCACATCGGGCCATGGACGACGATGCCCCAATCCTGCGCGAGGACCTGGTGGGCAAGATGGACGGTGCGCACAGCACGCGTGTCCATAACAATCACATCTTTAACTGGCAGGCCGGCGAGAAAGAGGCCACAGACCGGGTCTTCGAGCAGGCAGAAGTCACTGTGAAACAGGATATGTACTACCCGCGAGTACATCCGTGCCCCATGGAAACTTGCGGATGTGTTGCCTCCTTCGACAAAATCAATGAGCACCTTACCGTCCATCTGACCTCACAGGCGCCGCATATTGTGCGGACGGTGGTGTCGATGCTGTCCGGGATCCCCGAAAGTAGGATTCGTATCGTTTCGCCCGATATTGGCGGGGGTTTCGGTAACAAGGTGGGTATTTACCCCGGCTATGTGGTGTCCATTGTGGCATCAATCGTGCTGGGCGTGCCCGTGAAATGGGTAGAAGACCGGATGGAAAACATTTCCACTACCGCCTTCGCACGTGATTACCACATGACTGGCGAGATTGCTGCCGATAAGGAAGGACGCATCAAGGCCTTACGCGTTAACGTGTTGGCGGACCACGGGGCTTTTGATGCCTGTGCCGACCCCTCCAAGTTTCCCGCCGGACTCATGCACATTTGCACCGGCTCATACGATGTCCCCGTGGCACACCTGAATGTCGATGGTGTGTACACGAACAAGGCGCCTGGCGGCGTGGCGTATCGCTGCTCTTTCAGGGTTACAGAAGCCGTCTACGTGATAGAACGCACCATGGACGTATTGGCGCAAAAGCTCGGTATCGATAAAGCGGAGATAAGGCGGCGCAATTTCGTCAAGGTTGAGCAGTTTCCCTACAAGACGTGCCTCGGCTGGGAGCTGGACAGCGGCGATTACCACACGGCGCTGGAGAAGGTTCTCAATGCGGTGGATTATGACGCGCTGCGCAAAGAACAGCAGGAGAAGCGGACCCAGGGTGAGCTGATGGGCATCGGCCTTTGCACTTTCACCGAAATCGTAGGCGCCGGGCCGTCGCGCAATTGTGACATTCTGGGCGTTGGCATGTTCGACAGCGCTGAAATTCGCGTGCACCCGACCGGTAGTGTCATGGCGAGAATGGGCACTATTACCCAGGGTCAGGGACATCAGACTACCTATGCACAGATTATCGCCAGCGAGCTGGGTATCTCCTCCGATGAGATCTCCATTGAGGAGGGCGATACCGATACGGCTCCCTACGGCCTGGGGACTTACGGCTCCCGGTCAACCCCGGTAGGCGGAGCGGCGACCGCGGTGGCTGCGCGCAAAATTCGCGCGAAAGCTCAGAAAATCGCTGCCCACCTGCTCGAGGTCAGTGAGAATGACCTGGAATGGGAGGTAGACCGGTTTAAAGTGAAGGGCGTTCCCGGCCAGGAAAAAACCATGAAGGAAGTCGCCTGGGCGGCGTATAACAACGTGCCGGAGGGTATGGAGCCAGGCCTGGAGGCGGTCGACTACTACGATCCACCCAACTTTACCTACCCGTTTGGCATTTACCTGTGTGTACTGGATATCGACAAAAGCACGGGGGAGACCAAGGTGCGCAGATTTTACGCACTTGACGACTGCGGCACGCGTATTAACCCCATGATTATTGAGGGGCAAATACACGGCGGGCTAACAGAGGGCTTTGCCGTTGCCATGGGGCAGGAGATGCCTTTTGACGAGCAGGGCAATCTGTTGGGCAACACCCTGATGGATTACTTCGTGCCAACCTTCGTAGAGACGCCCCACTGGGAGACCGACTATACCGTCACGCCGTCGCCGCATCACCCATTAGGTGCCAAGGGCGTCGCGGAATCACCCCACGTGGGGAGCATACCTTGCTTCACCTCTGCGATAGTGGATGCCTTTGCGCACCTCGATGTGACCCATATGGATATGCCACACAGTGCCTATCGTGTTTGGCAGAAAGTGCACGAGCTGGGCCTGGACAAACGCGCATAGAAGGCTGCCGTCTGTGCGGCGGGCAATAACTTTAGAACCGGCGCTTTTCTCGATGGAGAGATATAGATGCAAGTAGATTTGGAAAAAGAGTTTGAATTGCCGGGGTCGGCTGCCCAGGGGTGGGAGTTTCTGCAGAATATCCCCGCCGTCGCCAGCTGCATGCCTGGCGCTGAAATCACCGATACGATCGATGAGCACAACTATAAGGGCAAGGTGAAGATGAAGATCGGGCCCGCCGCCATGGCCTTCAACGGCGACATCGTGATTAGCAATATCGATGCACAAAAGCGCGAGCTTAACCTAATGGGTAAAGGCCAGGACAGCAAGGGCAGTTCATCTGCTTCAATGGACCTTACCGCCTGGATAGTTGATGCGGATGGGGGCAAGAGTGCCTTGAAAGGCAATGCGTCAGTAACGGTGACTGGCAAGGCAGCCAGTCTGGGCGGACGTATGATGATGCAGGTTGCGGACCAGATCCTGAACCAGTTCGGGGCAAATTTCGCGGATCATATCGCAGCCATGGGTGCGGGCGTTGAGGCGGAGGAAGCACGGGAACACATCGCGCAGCAGCCCCAGGAAATTAATGGCCTGAGATTCGCCTGGTCCGTATTCATAGGCTGGCTGCGCAGTCTTTTTGGTGGCAAGTAAGGCTGATTTTGGCCGGGCATTCACTTGATGGGCTATTGAAAAATGGAGGGAGAAGACCGGGTTACGGCACTGCAGGCCAGGCTCGCTGAGGCAGGCTATATTGCTGAGCGCAGTTTGAGTGCCAGTCTGCTGTTGTTTACAGAGATGCAGCGGCCGCTGCTGCTGGAAGGAGACGCTGGCGTCGGTAAAACCGAGATTGCTCATGTCGTAGCACGGGTTTTTGACTGTCCCCTGATAAGGCTGCAATGTTACGAGGGGCTGGATGTTAACTCTGCTGTATACGAGTGGAACTATCAGCACCAGTTACTCTCCATCAAATTGTTGGAACAGGACAAAGTCTCTGCAGAGAATGCCGAGCATGCCATCTTTAGTAAGCGCTTTCTGTTGGAAAGACCACTATTGGCGGCCATTTCCCAGCCGCAGTCCCCTGTTCTATTGATTGATGAAATCGATCGCGCCGACGAGGAGTTCGAAGCCTATCTACTGGAATTACTCTCCGATTTCCAGGTCAGTATACCCGAGCTTGGAACGATCACCGCGACCAGTAAGCCCTATGTGGTCATAACCTCCAATGGCACCCGCGAGCTTAGCGATGCACTGCGCAGACGCTGTTTCTACCACTATGTCGACTACCCCGAATTCGACAAGGAACTACGCATCGTTAACGCCCGTTTACCCGAGGTCGGACTGCAACTGTCCCGCCAGGTAGTGGCCTTTGTACAGGACCTGCGGAAACTCGATTTACGGAAAAAGCCTGGGGTAGCCGAAACCCTCGATTGGGCTGCTGCCTTGTTAAAGCTTGGAATCAACAGCCTGGATGCGGAGCCCCAGTTACTGCTCGACACCCTGGTCTGCTTGCTGAAAACGCGAGAGGACAGTATCAGGTTGGAGCCTTTTGAAGTTGAGCGACTGGTGGCGCGGGCCTTGTGAGCGGAGCAGCCCTGACATCTCTGGAAGATCGACAGCTCGCACCGTTCCTGCAAACTCGCCTGGTGGAATTCGTCCGGCTCGCCCGTAGCAACAACTTTCAGGTAGGCGTGGCCGAGGAACTTGACGCCCAGATTGTAGCGCTCAAGTGTGGCTTGGGTAGCAGTATGCGTCTCAGGTGGGGGTTGCGAGCCCTGTTATGTTCAGACCAGGATGACTGGCAGCGCTTCGACGAGCTTTACGACGCCTTTTGGCATCCCTCCAATGTCAAAAGCCGCTACAGCAATGCTGCCGGCGGCCGGGCAAAGAAGCGACCGGAGGCCAGAAGCCCGGCTGAATCGACCCGGCAGGAGGACATACCCAGTAGTGACGCCGACAGCCAGTGCGCAGATGATTCACATGAGACACCCGGCGGCGGCGGTACCCGGGAGGGCGCCAGTTTCACGGCCTCTCTGGCAAAAACGGATTTCCAGGCACTCACCGATCCCGATGAAATGCGGGCAGTTGAAGCACTGGTCGACCAATTGGCCAGAAAGATGCGCAAGCGCGCTATCCGCAGGCAACACCTGAGCAAAAATGGAAAAAAGATACACCTGCGTAAGACCTTCCGGAACAGCCTGCGTTTTGGTGGTACTCCCCTGGTGCTAAACTACAAGGAGCGCATTAAACGGCAACCACGTCTCGTGCTTATCGTGGACGTTAGTCGATCAATGTCGATGTATAGCTTTTTCTTTCTGCGTTTTGCCCGGGCACTGGTATCCGTTTTTCGAGACGTATCTGTTTTCGCTTACCATACCCAACTGTTGCCCATCACCGAAGCACTGCGACAGACAGATTTAATCCGCGTTCGCAACAGTCTTGCGATGATGTCACAGGGTTGGTCCGGTGGTACGCGAATCGGCGAAAGCCTGGCAACCTTTAATGACAAATACGGTCAAATACTGAACAGTCGCAGCATTGCGGTTATCGTCAGCGATGGTCTGGATACCGGTGATCCCGGCTACCTGGCGATGCAGCTTGCGAGAATCAAACCACGTTGTCGCAAGCTGGTATGGCTGAACCCCTTACTTGGACGCAGTGGCTATGAACCCGTCAGCCAGGGAATGCAGGCCGCGCTGCCTTATCTGGACATGTTCGCGCCGGCACACAATCTGAACAGTCTGCAGTTACTGGAACCCGAACTGACCAGACTATGATGTATCGAGGTTACTGACCATGTTTAATGACAGAACGCTCGCCGCAAAGGCAAAGCAGCTTGAAGCAGAACATGTACCCTATGCACTGGCGACGGTCGTGCGGTGTAAATCACCCACCGCCGCGCAGCCTGGCTACAAGGCCCTGGTTACCGCTGCCGGCGATATCCACGGTTGGATCGGTGGAGGCTGCGTCCAGCCGGCTGTGATAAAGGCCACCAGGCAGTCATTGCGCGATGGCTTGCCGCAACTTATTCGTGTCAGCCCGGTCGGTGATGCACATCCGGAATATGATGTAATAGATTTCAAGTCGTCCTGTTATAGCGGCGGCTCCCTCGAAATCTTCATCGAACCAATATTATCGCGACCCGCTTTATTGCTGCTGGGCTCATCGGAAGTGGCCAAATCTCTTGCGACGCTCGCGCACTTCGCCGGGTTTACAGTAACTGTCGCCTCACCGGCAGCGGATGCCGCGAGCTTCCCCTGGGCCGATGAGGTCATTACGGATTTCGATGCCGGCAGTATCACCGCCTCAGGTTCTCCACTGGTAGTTGTGGCGACCCAGGGCAAGAGAGACCAGGCTGCACTGCAGGCAGCACTCAAGGTTGATACGTTTCATCGCTCCTTTATTGCGAGTAAACGCAAAGCGGACAAGCTGAAGCAAATTTTAAAAGGAAAAGGTCATGACCCGCAGGCCGTCGATGGCATTATTGCGCCGGCTGGTTTGGAAATCGGCGCGAGTTCCCCGGAAGAAATAGCAGTTTCAGTACTCGCCGGTTTGATCGCCGCGCGACATGCGCGACATGCGCAACTGGGAACGTCGGAAGAGTTGCCCGTTAACAGCACCGCACCAGCTGCCATTACAGCAGCGCCCCCAGAGCGGGCGGAGACCGCTGAATCCAGCTTGAGTCTGGCGAAATCCGGCTGTTGTGGGAACAATTCGGCTACATGAGCCAGTTCAGCAAGAAGGGGGTATCCGCAGTACTGCTGGCAGCCGGCGAGTCGCGCCGCATGGGCGGCATCAACAAGCTCACGCTACCCATCAATGGGATACCACTTTTGCGGCGCAGCGCCGAGACTCTTGCCCGCTCTGACCTGGTTGAACTGGTAGTGGTCGTGGGGCACGAACAGGAAGTCGCGTGCGAATTGCTACAGGGCATACCGGCCCGTATCGTGCACAACGAGGATTTCCGCGATGGCCAGATGACCTCGGTGTTTCATGGCCTTGCTGCCCTGCAGAAGCCCTGTGCCGGTGTGATGATTTGTCTGTCAGACCAGGCCTTGCTCGACGTCGAGGATATCAGGACTATCGTCAATGGCTTCGCAACTTGCCCCACCTCGATAATGGTACCGGTCTATAAAGGACAGCGTGGCAACCCCATCGTACTGGACTACGCGCACCGGGAGACTATTCTCGCTGATCGCAAGAATCTTGGCTGCAAGCGCCTGATAGAAAAGAATCCGGAACTGGTCACGGTGCTGGAGATGCCGAATGACCATGTGCTGGTAGACCTCGATACGCCGGAAGCCTATGCAAATGTAATGCAGCTTCTGTGCGGCGACAGCGCTGCGCCCGAATACGTGAACGTGACTGGATAAATCAGCCCATGACAACAGATATTTTTAATGTAATACGGGATCTGCAAACTGCAGGAGAAACCTTCGCCATCGCTACCGTGGTGGAGACCAGAGGTTCGGTCTCTGCGAAGACTGCCTCAAAGGCGGTAATCGATAGCGAGGGGCGAGTCGTGGCCGGCTGGGTCGGCGGGGGTTGCGCGGAATCCAGTGCATGCGAGCAGGCACTGACCTGCATCAGCCGGAATGAAACCGCTATGCTCGACATCGACCTGGACGACGAGATACTGGGGGCGGGCATGCCCTGCGGCGGCAGCATGCGTGTCTACGTGGAGCCGGTACTGCCTAAACCCGGCCTATGGATCATGGGCCATGGCCGTGTGGCCGAGAGCCTGTGCATCATGGGCGACCTGATGGGACTGCAGGTCATTGTCAACGATCCGGCGGTGAACTGGGACAAATACCCCCAGGCCAGCCGCCTGATTACTGACGACCTCGATTATGCCATGTTGCAACCCAGGCCAGATGACTACGTCGTCATTGCCACCCAGCACAAAGGAGATCATGAGTCGATTGGTCGCGCCCTCGCCTCCGAAGCCAAATATATCGCACTGATCGCGAGTAAAAAACGATCCCGTCTCGTGCTTGACTACATTAAACGACAGGGTTTTTCTGAACAGGACATCCAGCGCGTGGTCACCCCCTCCGGGATCGACCTGTCTCCGCGATCGCCAGAGGAGATCGCACTCTGCATCATTAGCGAAATCGTCATGATACGTCGGGGTGGCAGTGGCAGGCTGATGCGTGACCTTTTGCTTGAGAAGGGTGGTACCGAGGCTCAAGTGAAGTCGATCGAGCGGGGCTGAGGAGTGTCGCTGGCATTCCAACCTATGAGCGATCCTGAACCCATTAACCCGGAGGTAGTGAGGCGGGATTTCCCGATATTTGCCGGGGCGAGCCACCGGCAGAGATTGCACTATCTCGACAACGCCGCAACAACACATAAGCCCGACAAGGTTATAAACGCTATCGCGGCGTGCTACGCACAGTGCTATGCACCTATTCATCGTGGCCTCTATCCCATGGCGGAGCAGGCGACCAGCAATTACGAGCACGCTCGCCGGGTACTGCAACATTTCATCGGCGCGGCCTCCCCGGACGAGCTGGTCTTTACCAGTTCTGCCACCGAGGCCATCAACATGGTCGCAAGCGGGTGGCTGCGGCAGCGTTTGCAAAGTGGCGATGTGGTATGGGTCAGCCGCATGGAGCATCATTCGAACTATTTGCCGTGGCAGCGCGTTTGCCACGAAAAGCAAGCCCAGCTCCGGTTCATTGAACTGACGGAAGATGGCCAAATGGATCTGGATCGCATACCTGAACTGTTTGCCGAACCCACAAAATTCATAGCCATCACCCATGTTTCCAATGTTCTAGGCGTACAAAACCCTGTTGCGTCACTGTGTGCCACGGCGAGGGAATGTGGGATTCCTGTTTTGGTGGATGCCGCCCAGTCGGTGTCACACCTGGAACTCGATGTCTCGGCGATGTGCTGTGACTTTCTTGCATTTTCCGCACACAAGATGTTCGGGCCAACGGGTATTGGCTTGCTCTACGGCAGGCAGGACCGCCTGGCAGGCATGGAACCATTGCAGTTAGGTGGGGGCATGGTCGACAGCGTGGTGGATGGCACGTCTGCGGCAAGCAGCTGGGCCAAAGTGCCCTCTCGTTTCGAGGCCGGCTCGCCCGATATGCCCGGAGCTGTCGGCTTCGCTGCTGCTGCTGACTATCTTTCCAGCCTCGGTCATGAGCGGGTAGGCAGACATATCGCCGCGCTAACGCGCCTGGCCGCTGAGCGATTGATGGGTATAAACGGCATAAGTCTGCTACCCCATGCCGAGCTGCCCGCATCGGGCATCGTGTCATTTACCCACCGCTACATTCATCCACATGACATGGCCCAGGTCGCAGGTGAAGCTGGTGTTGCCATTCGAGCGGGTCATCATTGTGCACAACCACTGCTGCGCCATCTGGGGCTTGCAGCCACTGCAAGAGCGAGTTTTTCGGTATACAACGACGAGTCAGATATCGACGCTCTAATAGACGCCATTATCAGCGCGCAAAGGATATTCTGTGAATGACCGCCCAGGATTTGTACAAGGAGACGTTGCTGGAGCATTACCGGCATCCGAGAAATCGCTGTGATCGACCTATTCAAGAAGCGGATGCAGTCGAGCGTGGCGCCAACCCCCGATGCGGTGATGAGATCGAGATCGGCATCTTCCTGCAAGATGAGAAGATCCGCCAGGTAAAATTTCGCGGCCGTGGTTGTGCAATCTGTATTGCTTCGGCATCGATGCTGACAGAGGCAGTGGCTGGTCTGAGCGTGGCCAGCACCCGGAGGCTGTGTGATCAGATGCATGCCTGGTTTGGCGATATCGAGGCTGCGGCCGAACCACTCCTTCCGGACAGCTTGCAGGCCCTTGCGGCTGTGCGCGAACATCGCGCCCGACAGAAGTGTGTGCTGTTGTCTTGGGAAGCACTCGCTCATGCCATCGACACAGCAGCTAGTGCGTGAAAACTGCCGACTATCAATGCTGTTACCATTGCGGCCAGGCCCACAAGGAGGGCTCGGCCTATTGCATCATTATTGGCGGTAAAGAACAGGCAATGTGTTGCCCCGGATGCCAGGCGGTAGCAAGTCTGATTGTCCGCGGCAATGAAGTGCAAAAGGCGAGAGGCGCGGCCGCAACTATTTCGATGGCATATGCAAAGCCAATGGGTGAATGCACAGCCGAGAACACATCGGGGTCGATCATGCTCTGGCTGCGCAACACCTGCCCCAGCCAGTCGGCATTTATCTCTTCGATCTTGTCAGGTATGGGCAGAGTCATAGTAGAACGACTATATCCTGAGCGAATGACTATGACGCGATCCAGTATTGGCAAGTCAATTGACGAAAAATGCTAGAGTCGTCGCAGGAGCAAGCGCGGCAGATTCATGCCCCTTATCACCAGCTTTGCAGTCCGGCCGTACCGCAGGTTCGATCGAAGCCGGCGAGAAATTGAAGATTTGCTCGCTGAAACCGTTATTTCCTGCAGTGGATAGGCAATCCGGCTGCGGTGTATTAAATTCTCAGCTTGAGATTCCGTGGCGGGTTGCTTCTGCCTGAATAAGCTATGTTGCCAGAGCCTTTTTTCCTACAAGAGTAATTCATTATGCTCGATGAAAAAGAATATGCTGTTCTATAGTCTTTTGAAGGCGAAGCGTACTGGCAACCATGCCCTCATGACGGCGCGCGAGGTACCCCGAAAATTACTGACAAAAACTTCACAAACCCCGGATTTCACGCTGGCATGCATCACATGGCACCGGGGAGTAAAATTCCCCTGAATCATCATGAAGACGCAGTTGGATTTATCTTCATCCGTCAGGGCCACCCCGATGTGATGATCAATGGAGAATCTGATCAGCTGGTGTCCCCAGGATGAAGTCAGCTTGTGTTAATCAGGATCAAGCCCCCTGCGGCAGTTGCTATACTGCAGTGACGTTGGGCAGACATGGCGCTTCAGGAGAGAATGGCATGGCGATCGAGGGACTTAACCATTTCAATATCATCGCACCCGCAGCACTGATGGCTGAAGTCAGGGATTTTTACGTCGATGTCATTGGTCTGCAAGAGGGATACCGGCCGGACTTCGGGTTTCCCGGTCACTGGCTGTACGCTGGTGAAAGCGCAGTGCTGCACCTGATGGACGGGGACGCAATTGGCAGCGTCAGTGGGGCCGCTGGGGGCTCGGGAACAGGACACCTGGATCATATCGCCTTTACGGCTTCGGAGCTCGATGCGACCGAGGCCAGGTTGACCGACCTGGGGCTGGAGTTCAGGAAAAGCGAGTTTCCCGACTTCCAACTGGCGCAGCTGTTCCTGCGCGACCCGGTGGGCCTGGGTGTCGAATTGAACTTCTTATCAGTAATGCGATAAAGTTTACCGAAAAGGGCGAGTTTGATTTCTCAGTGCGATCTCTGGAGCAATCGGAGACTCAGTTAGTACTGGAATTTGCGGTTTCCGACACCGGCCCCGGCCTCACTCCCGAGCAGCGCGATAAGCTTTTTGAGTCTTTTTCCCAGGCCGACAACGCCAATACCAGGGCTCACGGTGGTGCCGGCCTTGGTCTTGCCATCTCCCAGGCGAGTTGGATCTGGCGCCAAAAAAACTTAAAGAAAACGGGCAAACAGGAATATTCCGATCATGGCGAATGCGATCGCCATTTTTGCCGCAGTGCCCAGCAGAAGACCCACTGTAGCACCGACACCCGCTCGCCCGGCAGCGTGAAGATCATCCCGCTCGGTTAACTCGCCCAGTACCGCACCGATGAAGGGTCCCAGCAGGATACCCGGCAGACCAAAGAAGATGCCGACCAGGGCGCCGATTGCCGCACCGATAGCCGCCTTGGAGGATGCGCCAAAGTGCTTTGCTCCCAGGGCACCGGAGATGAAATCCGCCAGGTAGGCGAGCAGGCACATAAAGGCGAGCAACGCGAGGGTGCCGTAGCCCACATACTGGAAATCTTCCGCCCATGCAGCGAGGACAAAGCCTGCAAATACCAGCGGTGGTCCTGGCAGAGCAGGAAGCAACATGCCCGCGATCCCGGCTGCCACCAGAACCGTGCCGAGCAGCCACAGCGCTATTACCGTTTCCATAAAAATAATCTCCGCGAGTTACAGGGAGATTGTAGACCGAATAGCAGCGGTCAGGTGAAAGTGAGCTGCCTGATCAATAAGTGATCAGCGACCAGGTCGGGCTTCCGCATTTTCGCGTCATTTCTGATCAACAGCCTTTCGGCATCAGGGCCATTACGCCGGCACTGATGCTGTTGGCCATGCCATCGATGACAGAAGGTCTATTGCAGGGTGCCTTAGTGGCTGGGCAACTCCCGCCCCAGCCACTCAGCGATTATATCTTCGGGCTTGTCCGGGATGGGCAGAGCCGGGCGTCAGCTCATGGCGTACCCTTCGTAGTGACTGGTCTTCGCCTCGTCACAGAATTTCCGGTACTCATCAACGCCACCTATGTAAGACAGCAGTCTGCGAGGCTTGCCCTCTATGTTGGCGCCGGTGTACCAGGAGTTGGTGGTCATCATTAATGTCGCATTGGCGGTTTCGTCATGGTGTTGTACCCACCACTCCTCCTTCTCCGCGCCGGGTTCAATCGACTTTAGGCCCTCTTTGCGCAGGTAGGCAATGCAGTCGGTAACCCAGTCAACCTGCTGCTGGAGGCAGGTTGCCATATTGCAGAATGCCGTCGAGGGTGCCAGGGGGCCGGCCACGGTAAACAGATTGGGAAAGCCATGGACCTGCAGGCCCAGTGTAGAGCGGATATCCTTTCTCCACAGCTCGGTCAGCGAGCGGTCATCCCTGCCGTGAATATCCATGCGCGACAGCGCACCGGTGCCAGCGTCAAAGCCGGTAGCGAGGATAACGACATCCAGAGGGTATTCCTTGCCGCCAACCAGCAGGCCATTTTCGGTAAAACCTTCAATGGGCGTTTCGCTAACATCGACCAGTTCAACATTGTCACGGTTGTAGGCATCATAGTAGCCGGTTTCCAGGGGCACGCGTGCCGTACCAAAACCATAGCTGTACGGCACCAGTTTTTCAGCAATTGCGGGGTCCTTGACCCGCGCGCGTATCTTATCGCGAACGAACTCGGAGACATCCGCGTTCACTTCTTCATCGGTCAGAATTTCCTGGAAACCGCCCACCCAGAACCTCAGGGAGCCATCGGCCCAGATTCTCTCCAGCGCGGCTTTACGCTCTTCCGGTGAAAGGTCCAGGTAGTTTTCGGTTTCGAAGTCGAAGTCGAAGCCGACGAAGCTGTGATGCACCTGCTCACGTAATTCAGGGTATTTCGCTCGCCAGGCATCGCGCGCCGCGTCGTCATAAGTATCATTGCGCATCGGTACAGCATATTGCGGCGTGCGCTGAAAAACCTTCAGTTCAGCGACCTGTGAAGCGATGGTCTGGATCACCTGAATGCCGGTAGCGCCGGTGCCGATAACACCGACCCGCTTGCCAGCCAGATCTATTCCCTCTTGCGGCCAGCGCGCGGTGTGCGCTACCTGGCCCTTGAAGGTTTCCCGCCCGGGAAAGGGCAGCGCCACTGGCGCGGAGAGCATGCCGGCGCAGCTGACAAAATACCGGGCTGCAAAGGTGTCGCCCTGGTCGGTTGTGATCAGCCAGCGCGAACGTCCGGCGTCCCAGTGTGCGGACTTCACGGTTGTGTTGAACTGAATGTCCTTGCGCAGATCGAATTTGTCAGCGACGTAATTCAGGTAGCGTTCGGTCTCGGGTTGGGCGGGGAAACGCTCGCTCCAGTCCCACTCTTCCAGTAGCTCATCGGAAAACCAGTACTGGTATATGTATGACTGTGAGTCAACCCGGGCGCCCGGGTATCGGTTCCAGTACCAGGTGCCGCCCACTGCGCCGGCGGCGTCCAGGGAGCGCACCTTCAGCCCCAATTCGCGCAAGCGGTAAAGCTGATACAGGCCGGCGACTCCGGCACCCACTACGATGGCGTCATATTCCGCATTCTGGTCGATTTTGGTCGTGCTCGACATATCGAATCTCCTGATTGAACGGCATGTATTGCCGTATTTATTATGCGCTAAAGTGTCTCCACGCCGGCTGTTCCGGCTGCCGGGCAGTTACTGCGCCGGTTTGTGAAATCTGAGCAAACGTTGTTCAAGCGGCGACTGCACCAAGGCCGGTCTGTTCGCGGATATCGGTAAGTAGGCTAGCATGCTCTCAAAACATATTAAATATCAAGGGGCAGTCAGGCCGATACCGGTTGGCTATCGATCGGTCCATAAATCGAAGCAGCGCCCAAGCTTCACTGCTTATTGCAAAGTGAAGGCGCCGGCCTGCCCCCGGCAGTTTGATCGGCCGCCGTGCCCAGGCGCCGCCCTGGCGCCACTGCGAAGTGCTCCAGCAAGGCGGAATCGGGGCTCATCCGTACGTCGATGCTTATTAAACTTCCATTTGGACGCTACAATATCCTCTATACTTCAGTGAACCTGGCAGGGCTTGTCGCGCCTGATCGAAGCCTCTCACGGACTCATGTCACGGACTCATCTCACGGAAAGGCCATTTGAATAAACGCACGGTATTGATTCTCGGAACGGGTAAGGTCGGGAGCCTGGTAGCCGCGCTGCTGTCTGCCTCCGGTGATTACCAGCTCGACATTGCCAGTCGCAGGTCCGCAGCCGTGACCGCGCTGATTCACGATCTGCAGCTGGCCGATACTACCGCTCATGGAGTGGATGTCACCGATGTCGACGCGCTGTCCGGGCTGATGGAGCGCAAACGGTTCGACGCCGTGATCTCTGCACTTCCATACCATCGCAATGTCGTGGTGGCGGAACTCGCGGCGCGTCATGCCGTCAACTACCTTGATCTCACTGAAGACATCGCCGTCACCCGCCGTATCCGGGAAATCAGTGGCGGCACCGACACGGTGTTCATGCCCCAGTGCGGCTTGGCACCCGGGTTCATCAATATAGTGGCCAACGATCTGATGGGGCGTTTCACAACGCTTGATACGGTAAAGCTGCGTGTGGGCGCGCTGCCACAAAACAGCACCAATATGCTCAAGTATGCCCTGCTGTGGTCCACTGAGGGCGTTATCAACGAGTACTGCGAACCCTGCGATGCCATCGTGGACGGTGAGCTTTGTACGTTGATGCCCCTGCAGGGACTGGAAAGCATCATCCTGGATGGTGTGGCCTACGAGGCCTTCAATACCTCCGGAGGATTGGGCAATCTGGCACAGGCCTACGACGGCACGGTGCAGACCCTCAACTACAAGACGATCCGCTACCCTGGTCACTGCGAGGCGTTCAGGCTGCTGCTGGAAGACCTCAAACTCAATCAGGATCGCGATACCCTGAAACGCATTCTGGAAAATGCTCTGCCGGCTACGATGCAGGACGTGGTGATCGTCTACGTGTCGGCCAGTGGTTATCGTGACGGGAAATTTATCGAGGACAGTTTCGTCAGGAAAATCTATCCGCAACAGATCAACGGCACCGCCTGGTCCGCGATCCAGGTAGCCACGGCCGCGGGCCTGTGCGGCGTGCTGGATATCGTCCTCTCCGACCCCGGGCGCTATCGAGGCTTCGTCCCCCAGGAATCGATACCACTGTCCCGGTTCATGGACACCCCCTATGGGCACTACTATGCCTGAGATATCCATCAGCACAGTGCTGAAGCGCCTCAATCTGCGCACCGAGAACCCGGGTGCCTACCTGGGCGACCCCCGGGCCGGTAACCAGGGCTGGAGCGATTCCCACGGCAGGGCCATTGTCAGCGTTAATCCCGCCACCGGGCAGCCTATCGCCTCGGTGCGCGGCTGCACCGCCAGGGACTACGCTCAACTGGTCGAGGCCAGCGCCGATACCTTCAGTCGCTGGCGCCGCTTTCCCGCGCCCAAGCGCGGGGAGGTGATCCGCCGCATCGCCGATGTGCTGCGCGAACACAAGGATGCGCTCGGCAGTCTGGTTGCCCTGGAGACGGGCAAGATAAAGCAGGAGGGCGACGGCGAGGTCCAGGAAATGATCGATATTGCCGACTTTGCCGTCGGCCTGTCCCGCATGCTGTACGGGCGCACCATGCCCTCCGAGCGTCCCGAGCACCGCATGAGCGAGCAGTGGCATCCCCTGGGTATCGTCGGCGCGATCACGGCGTTCAATTTCCCGGTGGCCGTGTGGTCCTGGAACGCCTTTATCAGCGCTGTCTGCGGCAACACCGTAATCTGGAAGCCCTCTGCCACCGCGCCGCTGTGTGCGGTTGCCGTGCAGCACCTGTGCAACCGGGTTACCGCGGAGTTCGGCTTCCCGGGGCTGTTCACATTCTTTGTGCCGGCGCAGCATAAAGCGGCAGAGGCGTTCGTCAGGGACCCGCGTATCGCCCTGGTCTCGTTCACCGGCTCCAGCCGCGTCGGGCATTTCGTCGCGCGGGAAGTCGCCCAGCGCCTGGGTAAATACCTGCTGGAGTGCAGCGGCAACAACGCCATCATCGTTGATGAGAGTGCCGATCTCGATCTGGCGGTGCCCGCCATCGTTTTTGGTGCCGTCGGCACAGCGGGCCAGCGCTGCACTACCACGCGCCGGTTGATCGTCCATGAGAACATCTACGATCACCTGATGGAGCGCCTGGTGCACGCCTATGGCCAGGTGCGCATCGGCGATCCGCTGGATCCCGGCGTACTTATGGGGCCCCTGATCGACGGGGCTGCAAAAAAGGCATTTCGATCAGCCGTACAGCAGGCAGAGCGTGAGGGCGGACAGGTATTGCACGGTGGCACCGGCATCAAAGGAGCTGGCTACTTCGTACATCCCACGCTCATCGCCATGCCGTCGCAAACAGAGGTGGTCAGGCAGGAAACATTCGGACCTATCCTCTACGTGCTGCGCTATCGCGAGCTGGAGCAGGCCATCGCCCTGCATAACGACGTGCCGCAGGGGCTGTCATCAGCCATCTTCACAAATACCCTGCAGCACGCCGAGCGCTTCCTTGCTGCCGATGGCAGTGACTGCGGCCTGGCGAACGTCAATATCGGTACCTCCGGAGCTGAAATCGGCGGTGCATTCGGAGGCGAGAAGGAAACTGGTGGCGGTCGCGAGTCGGGCTCGGATGCCTGGAAGGCCTATATGAGACGCCAGACCACCACGGTCAACTGGGGCGCGGAACTACCGCTGGCACAGGGCATTACGTTCGAACTTTAATCGCGGGCGACTCGCAGGTAAGACAGTCAGGGACAAGGTCCCTGCAGGGGAATCCTTCAGGACTGGCTGTCGTGATAAATGATGCCCCTGCGCGACAACCACTTCTCCATTTCCACCGCCAGTATCACCACCAGCGGTAATGCCAGACAGATCGCCAGCTCCTGCGGTGCAAGGGGTGCGGTATGGAACACGGCATTCAGCGGAGGCAGGTAAATCACGGCCAGCTGCAGGAGCACGGTCAGCAGCACCGTCCCGACCAGGGCGGGATTCTGCAGGAGGCCGGTGCTGAACAGTGAATCCCGGTCGTTGCGAATTACCAGCACGTGGGCCAGCTGGCTGAAGGTGAGTACCGTGAATACCATGGTCTGCCAGTTAGGCAGAGCCTGCTGTATCGCCCAGGCCTGTGCGCCCAGGGACAGGACGCCGATGAGCAGGCCGATCACCAGAATGTGTTGCCAGGTGCCGTGACTGAACAGGCTTTCCCCCGGCGGCCTGGGCGGCCGCTGCATGATCTGGCGCTCCTCTGGCTGGGTAGTGAGAGCGAGTCCCGGCAGGCCGTCGGTAACCAGGTTGATCCACAATATATGGATGGGCAGCAGCGGCAGGGGCAGACCCAGCAGCGGGGCGAGGGCCAGCGTCCATATCTCGCCGGAATTACTGGTCATGGTGTACTTGATGAACTTGCGGATATTGTCGAAGATGCGCCGGCCCTCACGTACCGCCCTGACGATGGTGTTGAAATTATCATCGAGGAGGATCATGGCCGCCGCCTGCCGGGCAACGTCAGTGCCCTTGAGCCCCATGGCGACACCGATATCGGCCTGCCTCAGGGCCGGAGCGTCGTTTACGCCATCGCCGGTCATGGCGACGAACTGGCCGCGGGCCTGCAGGGCCTTGACCAGGCGTATTTTCTGGGCGGGAGAGACTCTTGCGTAAACCCGGTTAGACATCACCTGCGACAACAGCTGCTCTTCTGTGGTGCCGTCCAGTTCCTCCCCGGTAATGACTGTCTGCTGCTCCCCGCCGATGCCGAGGCGCCTGGCGATCTCCCGGGCGGTACCGGGGTGGTCGCCGGTGATCATCACCGAGGTGATGCCGGCGCTTTCACAATCCCTGACTGCTTCCAGAGCGCCTTCGCGGGGCGGGTCTATCAGTGCCACAAGACCCAGCAGGCTGAGGCCTTCCTCGGCCTCGGCCAGATCGCCACCCGGAACCTGGGCCAGGCGCCGGAAAGCCAGCGCCAACACCCGAAAGCCCAGATTGCTGAGGCGCTCCGCCTCGCCTTTCCAGTGGCCGGCGTCCATTTCGGACGCGCCGCTGTCTGTGGCCAGCTGTGAACAGCAATCGATAATAACTTCCGGTGCTCCCTTGGAGAACACCAGCACTTCCCCTTGCTCTCGGTGCAGGGTGGTCATCTGCTTGCGCTCGGAGCTGAAAGGAACCTCCGCCACGCGCGGCAGTTCCTTTTCCAGCGCGTGTTTGAGGAATCCCGCGCCCCGGGCCATCTCGAACAAAGCTATCTCGGTAGGATCTCCGCCGGGCAACTGCTCGGCACCAAGCTGCACGTCGTTGCTGATGGCCAGGCATTGGCCGAAAAGTCGCCAGGTCTGGCCCGGGTCCGGGGAGTGGTTGGGCAGCTGTTTGACGCTGCCCACGCTGCTCAGCGCGAGTTCGGCGTCCATGCGGTTCATGGTCAGGGTGCCGGTCTTGTCTGAGCAGATGAAAGAGACTGACCCCAGGGTTTCGACCGCCGGCAGATTGCGCACCAGAGCCTTGCGACCACTCATGCGATAAGCGCCTATGGCCAGTGATATCCCGACCACGGCGGGCAAGGCCTCCGGAATCGCCGCCACGGCCAGGCTGACCGAGGTGAGCAGCATCAGCAGCCAGGGTTCGCCGCGCAGCAGGCCGGTGATGAACAGGATGGCGCAGATGATCAGAATAAGCAGCGCCAGGCGCTTGCTGAAGCGGGTCAGACGCTGCTGCAGCGGTGAGTCCAGCGGGTCTGTATCGCGCAGGAGGCTGGCAATGCCGCCAATCTCGGTATCCGGGCCTGTGGCGACCACTACGCCCTGGCCGCGGCCGCGGGTAACCAGGGTACTGCGAAAGGCCAAATTGGAGCGGTCGCCCAGCGCCAGTGTTGCCTCCGGCAAGGGCTGGGTACTCTTTTCTACAGGCTGGGATTCCCCGGTGAGCATCGATTCGTCCACCTGCAGTTGCACGCTTTGCAGCAGGCGCAGGTCTGCCGGCACTACCGCCCCGGCTTCCAGATTGACGATGTCTCCGGGAACCAGCCGGGCAGCGGGAATCGACTGACAGGCGCCGTCCCGCAGGACCTGTGCGTTGGGTGCCGCCAGCTGGCGCAGCGCGGCGATGGCATTTTCGGCCCGATATTGCTGTGCCACGCCGATGAGCGCGTTCAGTGACACGATGACGAGAATGGCAATGGCGTCCTGGGGTTCTCCGATAAACGCGGCGATCAGCGCTGCGATCAGGAGGATCTGTATCATCAGGTCCTGAAACTGCCCCAACAACATGCGGGCAATGCCGCGCCGCTGGCCTTCGGGCAGGGTGTTGGGTCCCTGTCTTTCCAGGCGCAAGGCCGCCTCCGCGCTGGCCAGTCCGCAATCGGCCCTCGTTTCCAGGGCGACCAGGGTTTCCTCAGCTGTGCGTCGATACCACTGTCGGTCTGCTGTGCTCATATTGCCAGCGGGGTTATCCTCGCCTCATTGTGCTGCCCGGTATACTGCCGTGTCAGCGAATTGGGGATGAAGTACTTGTCGGTCTGCCTGACCC
>JAHEBL010000241.1:21194-36420 GCA_024642265.1 Haliea sp.
CTAAAGTATAAAACGCGCAAACAAGGTGTTGCGAGAACATTGTCTGCTCAAACAACTCATTGGCGCCTCTGTTGAATTCTTCCAGTCAAGCCGAATCCGGGACTTTCTGGCCAATACAGCCAGGCATTGGCGAGTGCTGGCAAGTTAACTTGCCAGTATCTTGTATAATGCTCTTCGCAGTTCAGGAACAATTGCTGCCGTACTACAATCCTCTACCTTGCTACGCCATCGGGAGTTTATGTGAGCAGCGCTGATTCGTACTCTGGCTACAGCCCCCGTTACCGGAATTATGTTCTTTTCATTCTGTTTCTCACCTATGTTCTGAACTTTCTGGATCGGCAGTTGATGACGATCCTGCTGGAGCCCATCAAGGCCGAGTTCGGTGCCAGCGATACAGCCATGGGCTTTCTGACTGGATTTGCCTTTGCGTTGTTTTACGCCACGCTGGGAATTCCGGTGGCTCGATTGGCGGATCGCTGGTCGCGGCGCAATGTTATTGCGATTTCGATTACCCTGTGGAGCGGTATGACCGCGCTCTGCGGTGCGGCCGCCAGCTTTGCGCAGCTTGCCCTGTTCCGGGTTGGCGTGGGCGTTGGTGAAGCCGGAGGCACTCCACCCTCCCATTCGCTTATTGCGTCTTATTTTCCACCCGAGCAGCGCTCTACGGCTCTCAGTCTGCACTCAACCGGCACCCAGTTTGGTATCCTGATTGGCATGCTTGGTGGCGCTGTCATTGCCGAGTCCCTGGGCTGGCGCATGGCGTTTGTTGTGTTCGGTGTGCCGGGCATTCTGGTAGGGCTGTTGCTGGCCCTGACTGTAAAGGAACCGCCGCGAGGTGAAGTTTCCTCAGGCAATATGCGGCAGGACGTGATGACCGTCTGGCGGATTCCCTCGTTTGTGTTGATCGCCAGCGCAGGGGCGTTCACGGCGCTGGCGGGTTACGGCCTGGGGGCCTGGTCACCCAGTTTTTTGATCCGCATCCATGGATTGACCCTGGTCGAGGCAGGATTGCTGCTTGGTGGAATTGGCACTGTCGGAGGACTGGTCGGCGCGATATCGGGTGGGGTGCTGTGCGACCGCCTGTGTCGACGCGACAAGCGCTGGCAGCTCTGGCTGCCAGCGCTGGGCGCACTGGGGTCAGCACCGATGATGCTGGCTTTCCTACTTTGGCCGGAGAGTCATTTCTGGGATGTCGCCGGGATAAAGGTTCCAGTGGCTATGGTGTTTCTGCTGCTGGGAGGCATTCTTTCCTCCCTCTGGATTGGACCGACCTATGCCGCAATCCAGTCGATCGCCCCGGTTAGTCTCAGGACCCAGGCGTCGGCAATGTTCCTGTTTGCGTTCAACCTGGTTGGCCTGGGGCTTGGTCCGCTGGTTGTTGGCATGGCCAGTGATCTGTTGCAGCATAGCTATGGGGTCTACGGGCTCCGTTATGCGCTGGCAGCCAGTATCTCGGGAGTGATTCTGGGAAGCTTCCTGTTCTGGCGTGCCTCGGCTCGCTATCACCCGGTCAGTTAGAACTCGCGAGTCTCCCCGATAT
The DNA here is from genome assembly GCA_024642265.1 of Haliea sp. Taxonomy (GTDB): domain Bacteria; phylum Pseudomonadota; class Gammaproteobacteria; order Pseudomonadales; family Halieaceae; genus JARRPM01. The sequence goes on from JAHEBL010000241.1 coordinate 22,735, forward strand.
TGAAAATCCACGCATACTCTTCACCCGGTTCTGAGTTAATTGCCGCATTCCTGAACCGTAGCGGCGGTTCCGCGAGCGGCTCGTCCGAGAGGTCGAAGGTGCCAAAATGTATAGCCATGGCGCGGCTGGCCTGCAGATCGATTGCGGCCAGCAGCGCCTCTTCCGGATTCATATGTGATTCGCGCATTATTGCGCGAGGTGCGTAGGCCCCGATGGGTACCGCTGCCAGGTCGAATGGCCCCAACTTGTTGCCAATTGCCCGAAATCCCGAGAAGTAACCGGTATCCCCCGCGAAGAAAAAGCGTCTTTGGGCACCGGTCACGGCCCATGAGGACCACAGTGCCTCGTGATCATCTGTGAGACCGCGCTTACTCCAGTGCTGCGATGGAAGACAGTGAACGGTGACGCCCTTGTACCGGGCAGTCTGCCCCCAGTCGAGCTCCTCCACTTTGTCGATTCCCTGCTGCTGCAGTAGTGACGCATTACCCAGCGGAACATAAAACAACGTTGCGGGGTTGCGCTTGGCCAGGGACCGCAAGGTCGGCAGATCGAGATGATCGTAATGGTTGTGGGAGATAAGCACGAAGTCGATGGGTGGCAGGTCATCGATCTCCAGGCCGGGTTCGACATAGCGGCCGGGCCCCAGCAGCGGGACCGGGCTGGGACGGTCCGACCAGATCGGATCGGTCAGGAAGGTGACGTGCTCCAACTGGACAAGGAGGGTGGCATGACCTACCCAGGTGACGGTCGGGACGCTATGGAGCGCATTTTCCCGCAGAAAGGCACCGTCATTGGCAACCCGCTCCGGGGCGCCTTCGCCGTCCCTGAAATAGGTGCCCAGGCGACGCATAAAAAAAGGGAATCGCACCGTGAAAGTGCCGTGGCCTATGGCCCCGCCGTGATTGGTGAAGCGCCCATCATCTCCCCGCGGTGCACCTGCGAAAAAATCATCCGTTGCACTGCCAACGCTCATCGCGGTGAATGCGATGATCGTCAGCAGTAATCCTCTTAGAATACACTGGCGCACGCAGCACCCCCACTTGCCTGAAGGGGGCCAATATACCACAGAGCGATGTTATTGACTGATCCCGGCGACCCGCGCATGCGGGTCCGAACAGTATTTGACGCAATCCAAGGCAATAGATAACCTTCTGATATTATTGAAAAATTATGAGTTAGCCACTTACAGACGGAGACCACCATGCCCGACATTCACAGCACTGCCTTAAACGCGTTCGAAAACCAGGTCATATGGGTTACCGGCGCATCGTCGGGCATTGGGGAGGCGCTGGTCAAAGCATTTGCCCGCCAGGGCGCCAGGCTGGTGCTGTCTTCCCGTAAGGAATCGGAACTGCAGCGAGTAAAGGATGAATGCATAGCGGCTGGTGCCAGCGCGGGCGACCTGCTGGTGGTGCCACTGGATGTGACGGATTACGCTGCCATGCCGGCGGCCGTGCAAACTGTTGTGAATGCCTTTGGTCGTATCGATAAGCTGATCAATAACGCGGGTACATCACAGCGCTCTTTTTGCCTGGAAACGGATATGGAGGTGTACCGCACCATGTTCGACTTGAATGTAATGGGCCAGATCGCTCTTACCAAGGCTGTCCTGCCGCTGATGGTAGAGCAGGGATCGGGCCATTTGCTGGTCACCTCCAGTGTGGCAGGCAAGGTCGGCGTGCCGCTGCGCACCGGCTACTGCGCCGCGAAACACGCGGTGATGGGGTTCTTCGACGCACTGCGCACCGAGGTGGCACACCAGGGGATCAGGGTTACCACCATCACGCCCGGGTTTATCCGCACCAACATCGGCGCCAATGCGCTGACTGGATCCGGCGAGTCCTTCAATAAGGCGGACGCCGATATCGAGGCGGGCATGGATGTCGGCGAGTGCGCCGAGGTGATCCTGCAGGGCCTTGCCGACGGGCTGGAAGAAATCACGGTAGGTATCGGTCCCGAGATGGGGCTGCTGGAGCTGAGGCGCAAGGATCCGACGGCGGCGTTTCGCCTGCTGGAGGGCATGGCGGCAGATATTCGTGGCAGGCTGCAGGGCGAGTAGCCTGACGCGCACCATTGGCTTTCCGCCAGCAAATACATGCGCTTGCAGAGCGGGGGCAGAGTGGGGCAGGCAAGCAGTTCGGCTTCTGCCAATCCAGACCCTGACAGCAATAGCATGTTTGGCAAAATTGACCAGGTCGTGGTGCAATACTATCCCCCGACCGCAAGCGCAACGGAGTAACAGTCAAGTGACCCAGCAGGACATCGTCGCCAGCCTGCCAGCGCACCTGCGCCCCTTCGTCAAGATCCAGGAGTATTCCCGTTATACTCCGAGGGACCAGGCTGTCTGGCGTTTCGTAATGCGGCACCTGAGCCGCCATTTGGCAAAGACCGCGCACCCGGTATATATGGAAGGGCTGCGGCGCACAGGTATAGCGCTGGACCATATCCCGTCCATTGACGAGATGAATAGCTGCCTGGCGCAATTGGGATGGCGCGCGGTGGTGGTCGACGGGTTTATCCCTCCTGCGATCTTCATGGAATTCCAGGCCTTGAAAGTCCTGGTTATCGCGATTGATATGCGCAGCGTCGACCAGATTTTCTATACGCCCGCGCCAGACATTGTCCATGAATCCGCCGGCCATGCGCCATTCATTGTTGATATCGACTACGCCGAATTCCTGCAGCGCTTCGGGGAGATCGGCATGAAAGCAATCGCCAGCCAGGCTGACCTGGAGGTCTACGAGGCAATCCGCCACCTCTCGATACTCAAGGGTTGTACAAGCAGTAGCGCCGAGGAGATCGAGCGGGCGGAGGCTAGGCTGCAGAGCGTAAACGCGGCGAACTCAGAGTCTTCCGAGGCCAGCCTGCTGACGCGACTGCACTGGTGGACGGTAGAGTATGGACTGGTCGGAGAAGTTAACGACTACAGCATTTTTGGAGCCGGTCTCCTGTCATCCCTGGGGGAGAGCCGGAGCTGCCTGGACGACGACAGGGTGCGCAAGCTGCCGCTTACGGTGAACGCGGTCAGTCAGCCCTATGATATCACCCGGCAACAGCCGCAACTCTTTGTCACCAAGAGCTGTAAACACCTGAGCCAGGTGCTGGAGGAGTTTGCCGCCTCAATGTGCTTTCGTCGTGGTGGGGCGGAATCCCTGCGCACAGCCATTGCAGCAGGCAGTGTATGTACAGCGCAATATGACACGGGCATGCAGGTAAGCGGGGTGATCAGCGATGCGCAGGTCGATGCCGTGGGCAACGCCATTTACCTGCAAACCACTGGACCAACCCAGCTGGCCTGGGACTATCGGGAAATTTTCGGCCACGGGGTTGATCACCACGCTGAGGGCTTCGGCTCTCCCATCGGGTATTTGAAGGACTTCAGCCGCTGCCTGTCCTATTACACCGTGGACGAACTCAAGGCACACGATATTGCCATCGGCGAGCGGGTAAAGCTCGAATACCTGTCTGGCGTCACTGTCGAGGGTTGCCTGAAGCAGGTGTACCGGCAAAAGCAGCGCAATCTGATTTTCAGCTTTGAAGACTGCCGCGTAACAGATCTTTCCGGCAAGGTACTGTTTGATCCATCCTGGGGCACCTATGACATGGCCGTGGGTTCGCGCATTGTGTCGGTCTACGGCGGCGTGGCCGATCGGGAAAAGCTGCAGCTTTACCGGCCCACACCGACAACCGAGACCCCGCAGATTGCTCCCGACGCTACCTTGATGGCTCTTTATGGCACCGTGGACGCCATCAATCGCGGAACTGTTGGGCTGACGGCCCAAAGCCGGGAGCAACTTTTGCGCAGTCTGGAAGACTACCCCGATGAGTGGTTGCTGATGCTGGAAATGTTATCGCTGGGGGATCAGCATCTGGAGCCAGCACTTCGAAACGCCCTGGCCCCCTGCCTGCGGCTGCAGCCGGAGCTGGCGGCCCTTATAGAGACCTGATGCCGGCAGCCTCACCGGTCAGTACTCGTTCATGGCAGGCGGCTAACCGGGCCGCTTACTCGAATTGTTTCATGAACTGCTCGAGACGTTGCGCCAGAGCTTCCAACTCTGACTGCAGCTCGTTGACCCTGAGCTCCAGTGCATCCACGCGAGTCTCGTCCCCGCTTATCGGTGACTCAATCCTGCTGCCCGCCGTGGTGCTCTCGTCCGGCTCTCCGCTGAAGAGGTGAGCGAAACGGGGCTCTTTTCGCCCCTCCTGGCGTGCCAGCATTTTGACGTAGGGCCCGTCGGGATTCTGCTCCAGCGACTTCAACACATCAGCTACCGCTTCCAGGTTTTCGAATTCGTGAATACGCGAGCTGCGTGTGCGGATTTCCCCAATAGTTTGCGGGCCGCGCAGGAATAATACGCAGAGCACAGCTAATTCCGGCAGAGAAAAATTGAATTTGTCGGAGACGCGATGACGTAGTTTATGCTGGTACTTGGCCATGCGATTGTGGTCGGATTTCCAGGTGGAGACAAGTGTCTTGTCGATGAGGCTGTCGAGTGCGGTCACCAGGTCATCGGAGCCAAGTTCCATCACCGGCTCCCGGCTGCTCTTCTGATTGCAGGCTGTGAGCAGGCTATTCAGCGTCAGCGGGTACACATCGGGGGTGGTTGCTTCTTTCTCGATCAGACAGCCAAGAATTCTGACCTCAATGGGGCTGTTGGTGAAGTTCAATGTGTTCTCCGGCTGGTGTAATGTTCCTATATCATAGACGCGTGACTACAATTAGTCAGTGGCTTTGGAGGATTGCGTTGGAGCATTGGATCAGCTGGTTTCATGAACAAACGAATGGCGCGCAAGTGAAAGAAGTTGCGCGGGCAGCTGAGTCACTCGGCTTTGCCGGCGTAGCCTTATCGGACCACATCGCTATACCCAGGCATCACGCTGCTTTGCATCCGGAAATGGGTAAGCCCTATGACTATCGCCTACCGATGATAGATCCCTTTACCGTGGCAGCAACGATGGCTGCGGTGACGAGCAGGTTGCGGTTCATGACCTATGCGCTGGTGGGTGGTATGCGCGATCCCTTTTCTATCGCCCGGCAGGCCGGCTCTCTCGCGGGCCTTACCGACGGGCGATTTGACCTCGGTATTACGCCAGGCTGGCTCAGGGACGAGATCGCACTACTGGGGCATGATCCAAAAACCCGCGGCTCCCGACTTGACGAGGCCTTGCAGGTGATCAAGGGTCTGTGGCAATACGATCTCTACTCCTTCTCGGGCGACCATTACCAATTTGAGGAGGTGGCTTTAAACCCTCGTCCGGCGGTGGCGCCGAAGATACTCATTGGGGGTAACAGCGCAAAGTCATACGAGCGCGCCACACATTATGACGGGTGGATCGGGATGACTCCGACCCTAGAGCAGGTAGCTGAGATAGCGAAAATCGTTCGCAGTACTCCGGGAACGAAATCCATCTACCAGATCGCGGCGCAACCCCTGGATGATGATTACCTGCGGAATCTCGAGTCTGCTGGCGTTGACGGGCTGGTGCACTTGATATGGTTTCCTGGCGTGCCTACCGCTGTGGAGGAAAAGCGGCAGCTGATGGAGGCATTTGCCAGAGAATGGATCGGCTAGCTTTTTTGCGTGCATGGCAAGTTAACGTTTTCAAGGCGGCACTTTCTACCGTATTGAAAGGCCGATAACTCGCCACATGCGGGCTTACAGCATCATGCCCCGGATGGTGAAGTAAAATATTGCGGCGAACAGCCCGGACACCGGCACTGTAATCAGCCATGCTGCTACAATTTTGAGCAAAGCAGCGCGCTTTACCAACTCGGTGCGATAAATCCGCTTGAGTTTTTTTCGCTCTGACTTGCTGAGCACCTTATCGCCATTTTTTTCTTTGAGCTGTTTTAGCATGGTCCCCTTGTCAAAAACGCTGGCCTGCTCAAACCTTTTGAGATAGTTTTCTACAACCTGTTCCTCCGCGCCCTGGTGGTGGGTCTTGATCTCATGGAGTCGCTGGTGGTGACTTGTCTTCAGGTACTCGCGCAGGAATCCGACTCCAAATACTGCTCCGACTGCAATATGTGTTGATGAAACCGGCAGGCCAAACTGTGTGGCGATAATTACCGTAATAGCCGCCGCCATGGCAATGCAGAAGGCACGGGACTGATCCAGCTCTGTGATCTCGGAGCCCACAGTTCGAATGAGCTTCGGCCCATACAGAGCAAGACCCAGGGCGATTCCTATAGCTCCCACCATCATTACCCACAAAGGAATTGAAGCCTTGGTCGCTACTGCACCGTGAAGAACGGCCTCATTGATGGCCGCCAGCGGCCCCACTGCGTTGGCAACGTCATTGGCGCCATGAGCGAAACTCAGTAAAGCGGCAGCACATATCAAAGGCGCGATAAAAAGTCGATTAACACTCGACTTTTCATTGGGCAGGTTCGCCGCGGAGCGTCTCACCACTGGCCTCATGATGAAATAGGTGAGGACGGCCAGGACTCCACCGATTTGCAGAGCCAGCACGATATCGACGTCCCATATCTGCTTGAATCCCTTCAGTATTATGTAGGTACCAAAAGCCCAGACCATCAGGGCTACAAGCAGGGGTACCATGCGTGTGGCCGCCGCGGCCATGTCTTTCTGATAGGTGATGGTGCGTTTGATCAGGTACAGAAACAGGGCGGCGATAATACCGCCGAGCAGGGGAGAGATAATCCAGCTGGCTGCAATCTGCCCCATCTTGGCCCAGTTCGCAATCTCAATACCGCCCGCTGCTATACCCGCGCCGAGTACTCCGCCCACGATGGAGTGCGTGGTCGATACGGGGGCACCCATCACGGTAGCGATGTTAAGCCAGACTGCGCCAGCCAACAAAGCGGCCATCATCACCCAGATAAAAGTATCTTTATCATTGATCAACGCTGGGTCGATAATGCCCTTCTTTATCGTTGACACAACCTCGCCACCTGCCACAAGCGCGCCGGTAGCTTCAAAGATCGCGGCAATGATGATCGCGCCCGTAAGGGTGATCGCATGGGACCCAACCGCCGGGCCCACGTTGTTTGCCACATCATTGGCGCCGATGTTAACTGCCATATAACCGCCGATCATGGCGGCCACGACGAGCATTACCCCTCCGGGGACATCGTGGATATACGTGCTTGAGTACAGCATTATGCCGACGATAAATAGCAACGCCATACCCAGGCGGAATAGCTCCGAACGCCCGAAGCCTGCGGCTTGCTCAATCTGGGAAAGATCGTTCATATCCATTCTTCACGGTACCCGTTCTATGCCTGATTTGGATAACTACAGGAATCATTCTGAAAAACAACTGCCATCTGCGGAAGACTAACCCACGTCAGGACCGGATTTGCTTGTTCTCGATCAATAAGTTGGTGAGTGACAAGCCAATCGCCCGAAATTGTCAGATTCGTTGGTGGTGCTGCCGCGCTATATGGCGCAGGAATGCTTACCGGGGTGTTGGCGGATGAATGGGTATTTGCCCTGACAGTAGAAAGTCGCAGCGGATGAGCAATACCGACCTGGCCCAGGATGGATCCGGGTAGAGTATGTCTGCTGGCTGTAGGGCGGAGCATATGGCGCCCGTTTTTGACCTCGTGCGGACTCGCAGTTGCACGACTCCGCTATGCGAAAATACCGGGAAACAGTGCCTGCGCCAATGAGCTATCGCTTCAGGACCATTGCTCATATTTAAGCCGAAGCTTGCCTGCGAAACCCTTCCTTGAAGACAGAGGTATGTACCACCCATCATTGTCTGTCTCGACGTCTCGTCCGCGATTTTCGCTCCAGTTATCGTCTGACATAACGTAGCGTACATTCCAGGATCCGTCGTTTATCGTGGCCCTGATAGTCAGGGTGTTTCTGAAAAGACTTTCCCCCTCTATACGCTCATCGAAGAACAGTACACCATCGATGACATAATCAGTGCTCGTAACTATCACTTCTGTGCTGAAGACGATGGTTCTCCCGGTGGTTATTTTTTTTGTGTCCAGGAATAAGGAAAAAAGGTAGGGCGAGCGGGGTTCCTCCAGTCCATCAACTTGCCCGACGCGTAGCATCTGGTCGAATTTTCTGAAGATGGCTGAATAAGTCTCCTTCTTTCTTTCCGTTAGCTTGAAAGTGGCGGCGCCTCTGGGGACTACGGTCGATTCAAAGAAGTACGAGGCTTTTACGTCTTTGCCGGCGTCCAGCGCCTTCTGAACGGACGGTGGCAAGGGCAGTTTCTCTACTTCCAGAACGCCATCCACCCGTACGTCGCCAAAAAGGAATCGGCTGAGATTCTGGTAGCCCTCTTCCGAATTTACGATGCCGTAGGGTCCACTGTGCGAGCGATAGACGAATGCGCGAGGAGAACCGTCGATAGTAGCATTTTCGATTCTGACGAGACCGTCGCTCATTTCGCCCACCAAGCTCCGCGAAAGCCCTTTGGCGGCGTCGTAGTCCTTGCTGTTGGTGCCAACCAGGCAGAAAAAGCGGTTTGGATCAAACTTGTTATTGAGCGTGTCGACACGTTTTGGCTGCCCCTTAAGACCAAGGTACTTGGCCATTTCCTTACGATTGAAATTGTTCATATCCCACATATCCAGAAAGCCCGGAACATTCACGCCGGCAAGTTCTATGCCGTTGTGCGGTGTTGCATAAGTAAACACCTTGTCTACCATTGCCTTGGCTTTTGCGTTCCCGATCTTGCCATTTTGCAGGAAGCACCGGCATACGAGACCACCCATGGAATGCGCAACCAGATAAACTTTGAAGTCAGCTTGTTTTTCCGGATCGTTCGCGCATACCTGGTCCCGTATTGCCATGATAAGGTCGCCCAGCCCTGTGGCGGCCTCCTGAATCGATGATACGTTGCCGCTGCCAAGATCCGGGTCTGCCTGTTCGTAATATCGATAGATAACGACGCTTCTGGATGATATTTCGCCAGTAATTTCTGTTCCATTCGCGTATGCATCGCAGTAGCCGTAATCCTTCATTAGCCGAATGAGAGCCGATTCAAAGATGTGACGCCTGACCTTGCCGGACCAATCCTGCCTGATTTTTGTCGCGCCCAGATTGAATCCCATATAGGGCGTGGCTACCGTTGCTTCGATTTCGGACCTGGTCATTGCGTAGCCACGGACATAAATTATCGGGTGGTACGGGTGTGTGATCGTGGCCATATTGGCTCTCCACTGGCTAGACAGGTGGTAAAGTGAAGCAGGATTGGGGCGCTTTTGAATTGAAAAGAGAAACTAAGCTTTCTATGGCTTTGCGCAAGTATTTACGCTTCAATTCGATTTGGCTAATCAGTCTAGCTACAATCTGAACCCTGTCCATAGCGGCTGATGTCGGGCCTTACACCACCAAACCGGATGTCTGGTTAAATTGGCGGCTTTGATACGCATGTTTCAGAAAGAAAGAGCCAGCCTTCCTTAAACGCCGAGTCGAATCCCCGTCAATCCGGCGGTGCGGGCTGAAGTTCCACAAAACGCGCATATCTGACTGTAGAATGCTGTCTCCCCCCAACGGACTGGAATCATGACTGATAACCACACTGCTGCAGGCACCAGCGCCCCCGGTAAGGCACGTCACTGGCTACTGCTGCTGCTGGTATGTGCAGTCGTCCTGGTCGTTCTTGGCGGCATGAAGTATGTCCAGGTGATGAGGGCAATCGAGTTTGGGAAATCGTTTCCGGAAAGGTCAGAAACGGTAACGGCGGTCCTGGCCACACCGGCCAGCTGGAAACAGCTGTATCGGACCATTGGCGAAGTGCGCGCAACGAGATACGTCGAACTGCGCACGGAAGTAGACGGTAAAATTTCGGAAGTAGGCTTTGTTGGGGGTAGTCCGGTAAGCGCAGGGCAGTCTCTGCTGGTATTGGACAGCACCGAGGAGCGGGCCGAGTTACAGGCAACCCGCGCCCAATTGAAACTCGCGGAGCTACAGCTGACCAGGGTGGCGGAGCTGCGCGGCAGGAAGCTGGCCAGCGAGAACGAATACGACAGTGCCGTGGCGGACAAGAACATACTGCAGGCGAATGTTGCAGCGCTGGAGGCGAAGATCGAGAAAAAAGCACTGTTTGCACCCTTTGATGCGCAAACCGGTCTGCATACGCTCCAGGTCGGGCAGTATCTTCCCGCCAACGCGGTAATTACCGAGCTCACCGGGGGCGGGGGCGAGTTATGGATTGATTTCCAGCTGCCCCAGGGCAAAGCCTCGCCTGCTATTGGTGATACGGTTCATGTGTCCAGCCGCAGCTTTAGCGCTGGGCCACTGACGGCAACAGTGATCTCTGCCGAGGCGAGCCTCAGCTTCCAGTCTCGTAGCAGGGGTTACCGGGCATTACTTATCGATCCACCCGAGGCGATTCGACCCGGGTCAGTGGTGGATGTGGAGGTGGCTACCGGCAGTCTCGATGGTGTCTTCCTTCTTCCGGCCAGTGCGGTCAGGCGTAACAATTTTGGTGCATTTGTCTATGTGCTGGAAGAGGCTGAGGCAGGCGCGATTGCTCCTTTTCGCGCTGTCCGCAGGCAGGTGACGGTCGGCTCCGGGGACGGAGAAGAGATCGTGGTGACCAGCGGGCTGCAACCGGGAGAGCGGATCGCGGTCATCGGGGCGTTCAAGCTGGTTGATGGTCTGTTGACTCATGTGGCGGAAAGTGACGCGGAGGTCGTTGTTGAATCGCCCCCTGACCCCACGGGGGAAATGTCACCAGAGAAACACCGATGAAAACATCAACAGGCAAGCCCAATATATTTGATGTTTTCATAACCCGACCATTACTGGCTGTGGTCATATCCTTTACCCTGGTGCTATTGGGTTTGCGAGCGGCTGTGAACATGCCCGTCCTTGAGTTCCCCGAGATCGAGCTCTCGGCACTTGTCATTACCACACCTTATGTCGGCGCGTCGGCAGAGACGGTTCAGGGTTTTGTGACAGACCCTATTGAGCGAGCGGTCTCCACCGTGCCGGGTATAGACTATGTAGATTCCAGCACCACTGCCGGTAGAAGTGTTGTAACCGCCTGGTTGAAGCTCAACGAATCCAGCACCCTCGCGTTAGCGGAGCTGAATACCCGACTTGGCCAGATTCGGTTCGAGCTGCCGGCGGGCGCGGAAGACCCGGCGGTAGAAGTTGAGCGCGCCGACGCCAGCAACGCAATATTCTATCTCGATGTTCACATGGGGGGGCGCTCCCGGGCCGAGACAACCGACTACCTTTCCCGTTACGTGGTGCCTGTCATATCCTCGATTCCCGGTGTCCAGAGTGTTCCGTTGCCCGGTGGGGCGGCTCCAGCCATGCGTGTCTGGCTGGACCCGTTGCGCATGAACTATTTCAATGTGAGCGCTCAGCAGGTTCGCGAGGCGCTTGCCAGCAATAATGTGATAGCGCCGATCGGCCGCATAGAGAACGAACAGCTGCGTATAGACCTGCAAACGAGTTCAACGCTGGAAACCACACAGGACTTTGAGCAGCTGGTTATTGCCAAGGTCGATGGCGCGATCGTCCGGATCAGTGACGTGGCGCGAGTGGAGTTGGGGGAGGTCGAAACGAACCAGATAGCGCGCCTCAACCAGCGCGACACGATCTACCTCGCAGTTTATGGCCTGCCCGGATCCAACGAGTTGGATATTGGTAACCGTCTTTACCCGGTACTGGATGAGATCAATGCCACCCTGCCTGACGGCATGGAGATCGAAATGGGTTATGACGGCACGCTTTATATGCGTGATGCGCTAAAGGAAATCTTTATAACCCTGGCGGAAACCGTTTTGCTTGTGGGAGTTGTAGTGCTGTTGTTTATGGGGTCTATAAGAAGCGCGTTAGTGCCACTGATCACCATTCCCATTTCCCTGCTCGGCGCCATGTCAATCATGATGTTGATGGGGTTTTCATTCAACCTGCTGACAGTGCTGGCGATCGTCCTTTCAGTGGGCCTGGTTGTCGATGATGCGATTGTAGTAGTGGAGAATGTGGCTCGCTTTATGCGGGAGGGCATGAGTCGGCGGCAGGCCGCGCTGGCAAGTTCACGGCAGTTGCTCACGGCTATCATCGGTATGACACTAACTCTCGCGGCCGTATACGTCCCCATTGGGTTCCTTTCCGGTTTGACCGGGGTGCTCATCCGGGAGTTTGCTTTCACCCTGGCAGTCGCTGTTCTTATCAGTGGCGTTGTCGCCCTGACCCTTTCGCCGATCATGAGCGCCTACGTCAGCCCGCCGCGTGGCGCCGAGGGCAAGGCAACGCGCTGGGTCAATTTGCGTTTCGATATTCTGCGCCGGCGCTATGAATCAATGTTGGAGCGCAGCCTGCGCTGGACCCCACAATTACTCGTCTTTGGGCTGTTCTTTTCACTGCTGGCGATACCTTTTTTGTTACTGTCGCAGCAGGAGCTGGCACCGATTGAGGATGAGAGCTCTATATTTGTCATCTCGAACGCGCCACCCGAGGCGTCTCTGGAATACACTCACCACCATATGCATGATGTCGTTGGCGTCATGAATGGCCTTGATGGCGCCACCCGCATGTGGCAGATCGTCAATCAAAATGGTGCAGTGGGTGGCCAGAACTTTATAGACCCGGCCGAGCGCAATGTGACTCCCATGGAGATGCTGCCTGCAACATTCGGTCAGCTGGCCAAAATCCCGGGACTGCAGGCATTCCCGAACTTGTCCCCATCTCTTCCCAGTGCTGGGCAATTTTCCGTGGAATTGGTGGTTACGGCGCCCGCCTCCGCGGAGGACATGCAACCCTATGCCGACCAGCTTCTTGCGGCCGCATATGAATCGGGTCTCTTCCTGTTCGTGGATACCAACCTGAAAATTGATTTTCCCCAGGCACACTTCGAGCTTGACCGGGATCGAATTGCCGATCTGGGTATGACAGTTGGTGACGTCAGCCAGCAGTTGTCGACTTATCTCTCTGGCAACTATGTGAATCGATTTGATCTGGACGGCAGGGCGTATCGCGTTATTCCAATGCTTGAAGATGGCGACCGGCTCGATGTGAAGTCAGTGGAGCAGATCCAGCTGCAGACCCCCAGCGGGGCGATAGTGCCGTTCTCCTCCCTGGCGACACTGGAGGAGACTGTGGGCCCTCGGGTGTTGAGCAGATTTCAACAGCGTAACTCCTTTACGATTGTTGCCGGCATGATCCCCGTGTATACAAAAGAGCAGGGGCTCGAGGCGATTGAAGATGCAGCTGCCGAGCTCCTGCCCGATGGCTATCTGGTTGATTACGCCGGTGAGTCGCGCCAGATCCGCCAGGAGGGAAACACCTTGCTTGGTGCCCTTGGCTTCGCTCTCGCATTCGTCTTTCTGGTGCTGGTGGTCTTGTTCAATAGCCTGCGAGATCCCCTGGTGGTTTTGCTGGGCTGTGTACCGCTGGCGCTTTCGGGCGCCCTGATGTTTACCTTTCTGGGCTGGACCACGGTAAACATATACTCACAGATTGGCTTCATTACCCTGGTGGGACTGGTGGCGAAAAACGGTATATTGATCGTTGAGTTCGCCAATCACCTGCAGCGGCAAGGAATGAGTAAGCTGCAGGCTATCGCACACGGTGCAAGTGTGCGGTTACGTCCTGTTCTAATGACGACAGGAGCCACCATAGTCGGACATTTTCCGCTGGTACTGGTAACAGGCGCCGGGGCCGAGGCCAGGAACAGCATCGGCATCATCCTGGTTGCGGGCATGTTGATCGGTACCCTGTTCACGCTGTTTATTCTACC
>JAHEBL010000025.1 GCA_024642265.1 Haliea sp.
CGTGGTCTGTCCCCGATTTAGCTCTTCAAAACCGCGGGGCCGTAACCTTCAAGGAACTCTTTTGGCATCCGCCGGGGGCGGCCGCTGCTGATTTCTATGCAGGCGAAGCGCATTGCCGCACGCAGCAGGGTAACGCCGTCCTGCAGGCGGATTACCTGGAAGCGCCGTGACATGGTCAGTTTGTTATCCGAGCTGACTATCCAGGTGCCCGCGACGATTTCGTCCCCTTCTCTCGAAGCCTGCAGGTAGTCGTATTCGCTGTGCGTGATGGCCATGGCCCGGTCCAGTGCGTGGTAGCGCTCCAGGTCGAGTCCCAGGCTGACCGAGTGTGACCAGGCCACCTGTTCACACCACTTTACATAGACCGTGTTGTTGGTGTGGTTCAGGGCGTCCATATCCTCCGGCATGACTGTCGTGTAGAAGGTATGGGGGTCGGGGTAATCCCAGAGTCCGGAGAGTTCGGTCATGGTGTATTCGCCAGTGCGGTTGCCGGTTCCGCCGGCTTGAGGGCGAACCCGCTGAAGCCGTAAATGATGGCGATGACGGGACACAGCAGGTTGAAGAATGCGAAGGGGGCGTATTGCATGGTGGCAACCCCGAGCGTGGCGGACATATACGCGCCGCAGGTATTCCAGGGGATGAGAGGCGATGTCAGGGTTGCGGAGTCTTCCAGGGTGCGCGAGAGATTGAGTCGCGACAGGCCATGGCGCTCGTAGGCATCCTTGTACATGCGTCCCGGCAGGGCAATGGCGATGTACTGGTCGGCGGCGAGAATGTTGGTCCCGAAGCAGGTAAACACGGTAGTGGTTATCAGTGAGCCGTCGCCTTTGACCTTGCGCAGGGCCATTGCCAGCAGGTAGCCGAGAATGCCGGTGCGTTCCAGTACACCGCCAAAGCCGAGGGCACAGATGATCAGCCAGACGGTGTTGAGCATACTGCTCATGCCGCCCTTGCTGAGCAGGTCGTCGAGAAACGGGTTGCCGCTGTCGGACCTGTAACCGTCGAACAGGCTGATCCAGATTCCTTTTAACTGGATGAAAGAGCCGCCCAATTGTCCCGGCTCACCCGCCAGCCTGGCTACCGCATCCGGTTGGAACAACAGCGCGAACAGCGCGCCGACCAGTGCGCTGATCACGATCGCGGGATAGGCCGGAAAGCGTTTGTAGACCAGGCCGAGCATCAGTGCCAATGGCAGCAGTAGATGCAGGCCGATAGTGAATTCCGCGCCCAGCGACTGTTGCAGGGCCTCGATCTCTCCCGGGATGGTGGCATTGGCGCTGCCGAGCAGCGCGAAAATCAGCAGTGCGAGGCCGAAGGCGGGAATCGTCGTCCACAGCATGTGGCGAATATGGTCGAACAGGTCTACCCCGGTGGCGGCAGCGGCGAGATTGGTGGTATCCGACATGGGCGAGAGTTTGTCGCCGAAATAGGCGCCGGAGATAATTGCCCCGGCGGTAATGGTGGGAGAGAGCTCGAAGCTGCCGGCGATGCCCATCAGGCCGATGCCGAGGGTTCCGGCCACGGTCCAGGAGCTGCCGATGCTCAGGGCGACAATGGCGCAGATGGCGGCGCTGGCCGCATAAAAGATACCCGGGTTGAGAATCTGCACGCCGTAGTAAATCATTGCGGGCACCGTGCCGCACAAGATCCAGGTGCCGATCAGCATGCCCACCGCGAGCAGGATGAGGGTGGGTCCCAGGCCCAGAGCGATGCCGTGGATAATCCCCTCTTCGGCCTGGCGCCAGCTGACGCCGGCCCTGCGGCCGACAAGGGCGGCCACGCAGGCTGCCAGCACCAGGGCGATCTGGTTGGCGCCGTAGGACGAATCCGCACCGAACAGGTAAACCGAGCAGGCCAGCAGCGCAATCAGGAAGATGATGGGCGCCAGGGCCAGGGCCGGGGTCAGTGCGGGACTGTGGCTGGAGTCGTGGGTTGAGCTCAAGTCGCTTTGCTCTCTTGTCTTGCGGAAATCGGGACACCCATTGCACCGGTCTTGCAGCAGAGTCCGAGCTGCGTGAAGCATGTGCCTGAGGATGCCTTAAAAGTTCCCTGCGGTACAGGCGTCGCAACATCAGCCCGCCCGGGATTCCTGGCTGTTGTCTGGCTTTGTGGCCGGGATAACGTAACATATCCCCCGAATTTCAGTGGCCGGTGCGGCCGGTCGATACTATGCAGTTAAATCGGAACAGGGATCGCCAGGCAATGCTGTACGGGCTGGCCGCCGTGCTTGCGTGGTCCACGGTTGCTACCGCTTTCAAGCTCGCACTGCGCGAGCTGGACGTGCTGCAGCTGGTAGCCTACTCGGCCTGTTGTTCCGCCCTGGCACTGTTTGCCATCCTGGCCTGGCAGGGCCGGCTGGGGCTGCTGCGTGATTACGCCAGCGCCACCCCGGGCTACTTCCTGCTGATGGGGCTGGTAAACCCGGTCCTCTATTACCTGGTGCTGCTGCACGCCTACGATTTGCTGCCGGCACAGCAGGCCCAGGCCATCAACTATACCTGGGCGATCACCCTGGCACTGCTGGCCGTGCCCGTGCTGGGGCACAAGCTGAACCGGCGCGACCTGCTGGCCCTGCTGCTGGGTTACAGCGGGGTGCTGATCATCGCCACCCGCGGGCGGGTAACGCAGCTGGAGTTCGACAGTGTGGCGGGCGTTGGCCTGGCGCTGCTGAGCACCCTTATCTGGGCAATTTACTGGCTGCTGTCGACCCGCAACCAGCGCGACCCCATCGCCTGCCTCTGCCTCAATTTTGCCGTGGCCGCGCCGGCGGCACTGGCCCTGTGCGCGGTATTTTCCAGCCTGGACCCACCGGGCTGGCGCGGGCTCGCGGGGGCGGCTTACGTCGGCCTGTTTGAAATGGGAGTGACCTTCGCCCTCTGGTCGACGGCGCTGCGGTTGTCCAGCGGCGTGTCTCGTATCGGCAACCTGATCTTCCTGTCACCCCTGGTATCACTGGTGTTTATCGCCACCATCCTGGGGGAGCCTATCCACCCCGCCACACTGGTGGGGCTCGCCCTGATCATCCCCGGGGTACTGTTGCAGCAACGTCAGCAGCCCGTTCCCCCGGTGTAACAGGCAGGTATGGATAACGACAAGCCTGCGGAACTGGCGCCGCACTACTATCGCGACAATTTTCTCGCCCTGTGCGACACCGTCGAGGCGCAGTACGCCGACCTGCTGCTGCCCGGGGAACAGCTCTGGTTGCAGCGTTATCGCGAACTTCCGTTCGATGCGCAGTGCCTTTACGTCAGGCTGGTGTCCCGGGTGGGCCCCTGGTTCCGGGAATGCAAGCTCGCCTATCCCGAGCTCGGCGCCATAGCACCGCTTGTCGACAGCCTGCTGGAGGCAGACCTGCTGGAAACAGCCGCTGATTTATCGGCGGCGGAGCTGGGCGGCCTTTATACCCGGGCGGAACTGCTGCAGGCCTTTGCGCCGTTGCTGGACCGTCCCCTTCCGGCGGGAAAGTCCGCCCTGCTGGAGGCGATCGCGGCCCTGGGTCTTGACGAAACGCAGCAGTGGGAGCTGCTCGGCCCGATTGACGGCGGGCGCATTATCGCTCCCCTGGGACTTGCGGAAGTGCAGCTGCTGCAGGTGCTGTTTTTTGGCAATCGGCGCCAGAGCCTGACGGACTTTGTCCTCAGCGACCTGGGCGTGGCCCGCTACTACCCCTATTCGCTGGACCGCCGGCACCGCCTGTTTCAGCAGCGGGAGGCGCTGGAGGAGTATCTGGCCTGCGGTGCTCTCAGCGACAGCTGGTACGAGCTGCGCGAAATGGAAGACCCGGCCGCCCTGCCTGCACTGGCGACTGAGCTGCTGACACTCGAGGTCCGGTTTGCCTCCAGCGAGAATCGCTGGCATCGGCTGTGCAACAGCCTGGCCCGGGATCTCGAGCGCCTGGGTGAGCTGGAACTCGCGGGGCAGCTTTACTGTCGCAGTCGGCGTCATCCGGCCCGGGAGAGGCGTTTGCGTATCCTGGAACGCGGCCAGGACTGGGCTGGCGCCGTGGCGCTGGGTGAGGAGATCCTGGCCGAACCCTGGTGTGAGGAAGAGCGCGACGCGGCCGAACGGGTATTGCCCAGGGTGCAGCGCAAGCTGGGCAGGAAGCCGGCGCCGCGGCGCCGGGATGATTTCGCCAGGCTGATACTGGAACTGCCGCGGGAGGAGGCGCCCGTGGAACTGCTGGCGGCGCAGCAGCTGCAGTCACAATGGGGCGCCGTGCACTATGTGGAAAACACCCTGATGAATACGCTGTTCGGCCTGGCATTCTGGGAACAGATCTTCACGCCTGTACCCGGCGCGTTTCACAACCCCTTCCAGAGTGCGCCCACCGACATGTACAGCCCCGAATTCAGGGCGCGCCGCAAGCATGCGCTGGCCGATCGCGTGGCGGAATTGCGGGCGGGGGATATCGGGCCGATATTGCAGGACGCCTGGCGCAAGTACGCGGGCTTCCAGTCTCGCTGGGTGGACTGGCGGTGGATTGACGAGGAGCTGTTGGCAGCTGCAGCGGCGATCATCCCGGGCGATCACCTGCTCGCAATCTGGGAACGGATGCTGTTCGATCCCGGCGAGAACCGGCGGGGGTTTCCCGACCTTATCGCCCTGGGCGAACACTCGGGCGATTATTGTCTGATAGAGGTGAAGGGGCCCGGCGATGCCCTGCAGGAGAGCCAGAAGCGCTGGCTGCGGTTCTTCGCCCGGCAGGATATCCCGGCGGCGGTTGCCTGGGTGACCTGGCAGGATGGCGGGGACAATTGCCGCAATGATTGACATCGATATCACTGTGCGCGACCTGGTGGCGTTTTGTCACCGCGCCGGGGACATCGACCACCGCTTCACGCCCTCCCCCACCGGTGTGCAGGGCGTGGCCGGGCACCAGCAGGTGTATCGGCGCCGGGGCGAAACCTACCGCAGCGAATACCCGGTGAGCTACTGTCACAATCAGGGTGAACTGCGACTGAACCTGCGCGGCCGGGCCGACGGTTATGATCCGGACGTGGGACTCGTGGAGGAGATCAAGACCTGCCGCATCCGGCCGGCCCTCATCCCCGCCGATGTCAGCCGCATGCACCTGGCGCAGGCGCGGATTTACGCTGCGCTGATTGCCATTGCCCAGGATCTTGCGCAGCTGGAGGTGCGGCTGACCTGGTTCAACATAGACAGCGGTGAGGAAACGCCTCTCAGCCAGCTTTATTCTCGACTGGAGCTGGAAGATTTCCTGGCCGTGTCGCTAAACCGATTTTCCAGCTGGCTGGGCACCCTGGCGGAACTGCGCCAGCAGCGTGACACCGGTTTGCGGGCGCTGGCGTTTCCCCATGGGGAGTTCCGCCCCGGTCAGCGCGAGATCGCCGAGCTGGTTTACAAGTGTGTGGACCAGGGGGGTGAATTACTGCTCGAAGCGCCGACCGGCATCGGCAAGACCGCCGCGGTGCTTTACCCGGCGCTGAAGGCGCTGGCTACCGGCAAGCACGACCGGATCGCCTACGTCACCGCCAAGACTGTCGGTCGGCGCACCGCCGAGGAAACCCTCGACAGGTTCCGGCGAGCGGGCCTGAGCCTGGTCGCCCTCAGCCTCACGGCCAGGGAGCGCATCTGTTTTTCCCCGGGCAAGGCCTGCCACGGGGACGACTGCCGCTTTGCCCGGGGTTACTACGACCGACTGCCACAGGCGCTGTCCGCGGCGATTCACTCTCCGGCCCTGCACCAGCCGGATATCGAGGTGCTGGCGCGGGAACACGACGTGTGCCCCTACCAGCTGAGCCTGGACCTGCTGCCCTGGGTAGACCTCGTGATCGCCGACCTGCACTACGTGTACAGTCTCACCGCTACCCTCGGCGGCCTCATGCAACAGGACGGCAGGCGCTGGAGCGTACTGCTGGATGAGGCCCACAACCTGCCCGAGCGAGCCCGGCGTATGTACCGCGCCGGACTCGCCAAGGCAGACCTGATGGCGTTGCGGCGGGAGGCGCCGCGAGGGCTGGGAGCTGCGCTCGAGCGCATCAACCGGGCACTGCTGGCCCTGCAGCGGGAGCAGTGGCAGGAGAAGGATTACGACAGCCGCCCGGAACTGCCGCCCGGTCTGCAGCAGGCGCTGGCAGATTTCGTCGCCAGCGCGGGAGAATTGCTTGCTCAGGAGCCCGCCATTTTGCACCGCCAGCCGCGTCTGCTGGATTTTTACTTCGGGGTGCTGCAGTACCTGCGGCTGGCTGACCACTGGGGTGATGATTTCCGCTTCGAGCTCAGCCGGGGCGAGGGCCGGCAGAGTCTGCAGGTTACTCTCAATTGCCTGGACCCGGCCCGCCTGCTGCGGGAGAGGCAGGCTTTGCTCCACTCCATGACGGCCTTTTCTGCCACCCTCTCGCCACCCGACTGGACCCGCAAGGCGCTGGGTCTCGCGGCGGAGGCGGTATTCCGGCGCGAGGCCTCGCCCTTTGACCAGGGACAGCTTGAAGTCTTCCTGGCCACCGGGGTCGATACCCGTTTCAGCAGGCGCGAGCAGTCGCTGCCGCTGCTGGCGACCACCGTGATGGACTGGCTGCGCCGGGAATCGGGCAACTGTATTGTGTATTTCCCTTCTTACCGCTACCTGCAGGACTGCCTGGCGCAGATGCGGTCACTGGGGCTGGACCGGCTGCGGCCCGGCCTCTGGGTGCAGCAGCGCGAAGATGCCGGTCGCGACCAGCTGCTGCGACTGCTGGAGGAGCGCCGGGACGTCGTCGCCCTGTGTATTCTGGGCGGCGTCTTCGGCGAGGGTATCGACCTGCCGGGAGAGCAGCTCAGCAGCGTAGTGATCGTCGGCGTCGGTCTGCCCCAGTTCAACCGGGATACCGAGCAATTGCGCGCCTGGTACCAGCAGTTGTATGGGGCGGGCTTTGACTACGCCTACCTGTTCCCGGGCATGCAGAAGGTTGACCAGGCGCTGGGCCGGGTCATCCGCAGCACGCAGGACCGGGGACGGGCATTGCTGATCGACAGTCGCTACGGTGAGCGGCAGTACCGGGACTTGTTGCCGCCCTGGTGGACCTACCGTCCCTGGGATGACGCGAAACGGTAGCCGGGCTTGGCGAACGCCAGCTGTACCGTGCTGATAATGCGCTCTCGAAAACCGCCCTCGCAATACGCCAGGTAGAATTCCCACATGCGGATGAAGCTCTGTTCGAAGCCCATTTTTTCCACGCTGGCCCGGGCAGTCAGGAAACGCTCACGCCAGCAGGCCAGGGTAAGGGCGTAGTCCCGGGTGATATCGCGCAGGTGCACCATCTGCATATCGGTATCCCGGGCCAGGTGGTCGGCGATGACGGCAACGGAAGGCAGGCTGCCGCCGGGGAAAATATAGCGTTGGATAAAGTCAACCGAGTCACGGGCCGCGTCATAGCGTTGGTCGGCAATGGTTATGGCCTGGATAACCATTTTCCCGTCCGGTTTCAGCAGCTGGCTGCAGCGCTGGAAATAGCTGCTGTAGTAGTCGTGGCCGACGGCCTCTATCATCTCTATGGAAACCAGTTTGTCGAAGCTGCCCTCCAGGTTGCGGTAGTCCTCGCACAGCACGGTGATCCGGTCCTGCAGCCCGGCCGCCTCAACCTGCCGGAGGGCGTACTCGTACTGCTCGCGCGATATGGTGGTGGTGGTCACGCGGCAGCCGTAATGCGTGGCCGCATGGATTGCCATGCCGCCCCAACCAGTGCCGATTTCCAGCAGGTGATCGCCGCGTTCCAGTTCCAGTTGTCGGCAGAGTTCGTCCAGCTTGGCGATAGACGCATCCTCCAGACTGGTTTCGTCCGTGCCGAACAGGGCCGCCGAGTACATCATGGTCGGGTCCAGGAACAACTTGAAGAAATCGTTGCCGAGATCGTAATGGGCGGAGATATTTTTGCGCGATCCATTGCGGGTATTGCGTTTCAGGGAGTGTGAGAGCTTCAGGCCAAGGCGCACCAGCAACGACTGCTTGGATTCGAGCAGTTCCAGGGTCGCGAGATTCGCACTGAACAGTTGCATCACCGCAACCAGGTTCGGTGAGGTCCAGTGTCCCTGCATATAGGCCTCTCCGGTGGCGATACTGCCGCCGGTCAGCATCTGGCTATAGAGCGACCGGTCGTGCACATATACCTCGGCGTGGGGCTGGGCCGGATCGTCGGTGGTGCCGAAGTGAAACACCTCTCCGCCATCGTGCATGATGAGACTGCCGACTTCTATGTTGGCCAGCAGGCGCAGGCAGACGCGTCGGGCAAGTTGTCGGCGGAAGGGACGCTGGCGGTCTGCCCGGGGCAGGCCGAGGCTGCTGGCAGTCAGTTCGCTGGAGTTGCTCATATCAGGCTCCGGATGGCTTGGTACTGGGATGGGGATGAAAGGGTACACCTTTGATGAACAGGCGCAGCGCCTGCCAGTAAATCGCCAGGGCTATCCTGGCTGTCATAAGGGGGTAACGCCACAAGGTGCGGTTGAGGTTGGCCGCTGTCATGGGTCTGGCGGACAGGCTGAGGCTGGCGTCAAAGACTCTCGTGCCCTTGTCGGTATTGCCCAGGTGCAGCACCAGCCGGTGATCGGGGGTACTGCTGCGCCAGTGGTAGCGCATATCCATGGGGTTGAAGGGCGACACGTGGAATTGCTTGTCGAATTCAGTGCGCAGCCATTTGCCCTGCTGCGGGCCGGTCAAAACATAGCTGTGGCGTTCGTTCCAGGGGGTGTTGTTGACTTCTGCCACCAGGAACTCCAGCCGGGATTCATCTGCATTGAAGCAATAGTAGCAGGCGATAGGGTTCATGCTGAAGCCGAAATAGCGCAGGTTGGCGAGCAGATAGATGGGTCCGCTGTGGTGGACGCCGGTTTCCTCGAGGATGCGCCGCCGTACCTCGTCCTGCAGGGGTAGGCCGGGGTCGCCCAGGAAATCGCTGCGCTTGAAGCGCGCCGGCGCCCAGCCGCGGGCCGACCAGAACAAGCGCCCGTCGAACAGTTCGGGCAGCTCCTCCAGGCAGATATAGGGCATGAAAACCCGGTAACTGAATTCGTGGCGGGTGGGGTGCAGGCGGCGGTGCCTCACCACGCCCTCGTACAGCCTGGACTTCACGCAGCAGCCTGTTTCTGCTGGTTCAGGGCATTGGCCACGCGCAGTGCGCTGACCACGCCGTCCTCGTGGAAGCCGTTGTGCCAGTAGGCGCCACAGTACCAGGTGTTGCGCGGCCCGTTGATTTCTTCCCAGCGCTGCTGGGCTGCGATGCCGGCCAGCGAAAACACCGGGTGATCGTAGCTGAAGCGGCCCAGCACCTTGACAGGGTTGATCGCGGCGCTGTTATTGAGGGTGACACAGAATGTTTCCGGTGCCGTGATCCCCTGCAGGATATTCATGTTGTAGGTGACCACGGCGCGTTCCTGGTCGTTGCCCAGAGAATAGTTCCAGCTCGACCAGGTCTTGCGGTTGCGCGGCAGCAGCCGGGTATCCGTGTGCAGCACGACATCATTGGACTGGTAGGGCAGCGCCCCCAGCACATCTCTTTCGATGGGAGTGGGTTCCTCCAGCAGCGCCAGCGCCTGGTCAGAGTGCGTGGCCAGCACGACCTGGTCGAAGGGCAGTTTGCGGCCATCGGCCATGGTCAGGATGACCCGGTTGGCCTGCCGGCTCACGTGCGCCACGGCGCAGCCGGTGAAGATACGCTGCTCAAAGCGCTGGCAAAGGGGGCGCAGGTATTCCCTCGAGCCGCCCTCTATGACACGCCAGGTGGGTCTGTCCTGCACCGACAGTAAACCGTGGTTGCGGAAGAAGCGCAGAAAGAAGTTGAGAGGGAAATCCAGGATAGTGGCGCAGTTTGCTGACCAGATCGCCGAGCCCATGGCTGTCAGGTACTGCCGCTTGAAGGCCTCACTGTAGCGGTTGCGCTCCAGGTACTCCCCCAGGGTCTGGTTGTCGCTCACCCGTCCTGCGTCCAGGTCTGCAACCGACTCTTTATTGAAGCGCAGGATATCCCGGACCATGGTGAGGAAGCGCCAGGAAAGCAGGTTGCCGCGCTGCGCAAACAGGCTGTCGAGATTGGTTCCGGAGTATTCAAGCCCGGACTGCTCGTCCCGCACACTGAATCCCATGGAGGTTGGCTTGCTCGGCACCCCCAGGCTGTCCATCAGGGCAATGAAGTTGGGGTAGGTCCAGTCGTTGAAAACGATGAAACCAGTGTCGATGGCGTAGCGCCGGGTGCCGAGCTTGACGTCCACGGTCGCGGTGTGACCGCCGATGGTCTTGCCCGCTTCGAAAACCGATACCTCATGATGGGTGCTGAGGTAGTGCGCGCAGCTAAGTCCGGAAATGCCGGATCCAATGACAGCTATTTTCAAAACGCCGGTCTCCAGGCTCGGGTCGCTGTTGACAGGTCTGGCCTGTTAGCGAGTGAATGTTGTAGTTGCTGGTACGCTCGGCACCAGGGATCGGATCTCTGACCAGTTTAGCCCAGGCACCTGTGATCCGCTTCTCTTGAGGTGGCGTATAGTATCCACAAGCGCTTAAGAGAGAGAAAAAGCAGTGGTTGATATCCCCGAGGGAACCAGGGCCGGTCCGCAGGAAGTAGTTGGACGGCGTACCGACGAGTGGAGCGAATGCCTCACCCTGATTGCAGCCAATCAGGACAGGGCCGCCTTTACCCGGTTTTTCAGGCATTTCGCCCCCCTGATCAAGGCGTTTGCCCTGGCCGGTTCCAGCCTGTCAGCCTCCGTGGCAGACGAGCTGGTGCAGGAAGTGATGATCAAGGTGTGGCAGAAAGCCGGGGGGTTCAACCCCGAGAAAGCGGCTGCCAGTACCTGGGTGTATACGATAGCCCGCAATTGCCGGACCGATATGTTCCGCCGGTTGCAGAAATTTGATACGCCGCTCGCGGAGGACGACGTGTTTCCGGAGCAGGAAAGCGAGGAACCTTTTGCCCTGCTGCAGGGGCGCCGCACCCAGGAGCGCGTGAGGGAGCTGATGGCCACCCTGCCCGCAGACCAGATGCAGATCCTCGCAAAGGTATATATGGAAGGAAAATCGCACGCGGAAGCCGCCGCGGAACTCGACCTGCCGCTGGGCACGGTCAAGTCCCGGGTCAGGTTGGCTATTCAGAAACTTCAATTACAGATAGATCGTTAATATTATGGCTAAATTTCATCCCGAACTCGACCTCCTGACCGAACATGCAGCGGGAAACTTACCCCTGGCCCAAGCGGCCTGCGTGTCGGTACACATGAACTACTGTGATCAGTGCAAGCGCACTTCAGGCCAGCTCCAGAACCTGGGTGCCGCACTGTTCGACAACCTGCACGGTGAGCCGGTGGGCGATGCCCTGCTGAACTCGGTGCTGGCCAGGCTGGACGATGCACCGCCACTGAGTTATGCCAGCGCCAGCGAATGGGCTGCCGGCAGGACACCGGCCATTCTGCAGCGCCTGATGAGCGGTGACCTGACAGACCTGGTGTGGAAAAAGATTACCAGCACGCTGCGGATCAGCTATCTCAAGACCGGCGACCCCAATTTCGAATTTGCGCTCTACCATATCAAGGCGGGCGGCAGGATTCCGGAGCACACGCACCGCGGGTCGGAAATGACGCTGGTACTCGAGGGCGGGTTTTCCGATGCCGACGGCAGCTACCACCAGGGTGATTTCCTGCTGCGCCAGCCCAGTGACGTCCACGCCCCGACAGCGGTGCAGTCAGAAGATTGTATCTGCCTGGCGGTACTTGACGCCCCCTTGAAGTTTACCGGCTGGAAGTATCGCTGGATGAACCCCTTCCTGCAGCTCAATACCGGCTGAGCCTGGCGGCTCAGCCCCCCTGGAAACAGGCGCCGTCCTCTCCGGTCGGCGGCCCTTCTGCCCCCCACTGATCACCATTAGCATATCGGCTCGGCACCTCTTCTTGGCCCCGGCTGGTGATAGCCCCGATTCATGGCATGAATAGTGGTCATTGTTCACGCAAACTGCCGGCTGTGCTACAGTCGGCGGCTGCTCGCACAAAGGGCATCGGAAAATGCCGGTTCCAGCGCTCGATAAGGCTTGAGAAGGCCGCTGAATAAAGCGGCTCAGATGGGCGCTGGCGTTCAAAATAATCAGGTACGGGGGTATACACCGCAATGCGCATCGCCATTCCCAAGGAAACGCACCCGGGCGAAAACCGGGTTCCCATCACGCCGGATTCGGCCAAGAAGTTGTGCCGAATGGGCGCGGAGCTGGTGGTCGAGGCGGGCCTGGGCACCGGGTCCGGATTTGCCGACTCTGAATATACAGAGGCGGGAGCCACGGTTTCTGCCGATCGCAAGGAGCTGTTCAGCACCGCTGACGTGCTGTTGCGGCTGCGCAAGCCTGCACTTGACGAAATTGCACTGATGAAGCGCGGCTGTATCCACATCAGTTACCTCGATCCTTTCAATGAACAGGCACTGGTGAGCGCTCTCAAGGATGCCGGCATCACCGCCATCAGCATGGAGATGATCCCGCGCACCACCCGCAGCCAGAAGATGGACGCCCTCAGCTCCCAGGCCAACCTGGCAGGCTATGTCATGGTGCTGCAGGCGGCCTCTCACCTGCCCCGAATTTTCCCCATGATGATGACCCCGGCAGGCACCCTCAAGCCGGCCAATGTGTTCGTGATCGGCGCAGGGGTAGCGGGTCTGCAGGCCATCGCCACCGCCAAGCGTCTCGGTGCCAAGGTGACGGCCTTCGATACGCGCCCCGTGGTGGCCGAACAGGTGCAGTCCCTGGGAGCCAAATTCCTGGAGATCGACCTCGGCGAGACCGGCCAGACCGCCGCCGGTTACGCCCTTGAGCTGACGCCTGAACAGGTGGACAAGCAGCGCCAGGCGCAAAAAGACGTCATTGCCAAGTCCGACGTGGTCATCACCACCGCCCAGGTGTTCGGCCGCAAGCCGCCGGTCCTGGTAACCAAAGACATGGTAGAAGGCATGGCGCCGGGTTCGGTGATTGTCGACATGGCAGCGGAAACCGGGGGCAACGTCGAGGGCTCAGTACCCAACGAAATCGTGAAAGTCGGTGGTGTCACCATCATCGGCCTGGGCAACCTGGCCGGCGAAGTGGCCCGGGACGCCAGCCAGATGTACTCCTCCAACCTTTTCAATCTGGTAGAGGACAACTGGAACGAGGAACAAAAGCAATTCGTGGTGGATTTCGAGGACGATATCCTGCCCGGCTGTATTATCACCCACGGGGGTGAGGTGGTTAATGAGACCATCAAAAAAATCATGGAAGGGGGTGCATAGCATGATACCGGCAGAAGTTTTCCTGACATTTATCCTCATGTTGTCCATCTTTCTGGGCTTTGAGCTGATCAACAAGGTGCCCGCAACCCTGCACACACCGCTGATGTCCGGCGCAAACGCGATTTCCGGGATCACCCTGGTAGGGGCGATCAGCCTCGCCGGTACCGGCTCGCAGGACTTGTCGAACTGGCTGGGCGCGGCGGCAGTGGCCCTGGCCACCATTAACGTGGTGGGTGGTTATATGGTGACTGATCGCATGCTTGCCATGTTCAAGAAGAAGGGGAGCTAGAGGTCATGGATAACCTGATTCAATACAGTTATGTGGTGGCGGCCGCTCTCTTCATTTTCGGACTCAAGCAACTCGGCTCTCCCGCCACGGCCCGCCGTGGTAATTTCGTATCCGCGATCGCCATGCTTATCGCCGTGGTGGCAGCCCTGCTGGACCAGGGCATTGTCGAGTACCAGTGGATAGCCGTGGGTGTTGTTATCGGTGCCATTATCGGTGGTGCCGCTGCTCGCTTGGTGCAGATGACCGCCATGCCAGAGATGGTTGCGCTGTTCAACGGCTTTGGTGGTATGGCCAGTCTGCTGGTGGGCTGGGCGGCCCTGGCCCCCGGGTCTGCCACCTTCACCCTGGTTACCATCATCCTCTCCATTCTTATCGGTGGCGTGACTTTCACCGGCAGTATGATTGCCTATGGCAAGCTCAGCGAACGGATCGGGAGCGGTGCGGTCCTGTTCAGCGGCCAGCAGGTGGTCAACAGCCTGATCGTGCTGGGTATCCTGGGCGGTGCGGTGATGTTCTGCCTGCAGCCCGATAACCACAGCTGGTTGTACCTGGTGGTGGCACTGTCACTGGTATTCGGCGTGATGGCAGTTATACCTATCGGCGGTGCGGATATGCCGGTGGTTATTTCACTGCTGAACTCCTATTCGGGGCTGGCGGCCTGTGCCGCGGGCTTCGCGGTGAACAACAACATACTCATCGTGGCTGGCGCACTGGTTGGAGCCTCCGGCATTATCCTCACCCAGATCATGTGCAAGGCGATGAACCGCTCCCTTGCCAATGTTCTGTTCAGCGGCTTCGGCAGTGGCAAGGTCGAGGCCACCGTGGTCGAAGGCGAAATCAAGCCGATCAGCGCCGAGGACGCCTATTACATACTGGAAGCAGCCAGCAACGTGGCGATCATCCCCGGCTATGGCATGGCTGTGGCCCAGGCCCAGCATGTGGTGAAGGAGTTGGCCGAACTGCTGGAGCGCAACGGCGCGGAAGTGAATTTTGGCATCCATCCCGTGGCGGGCAGGATGCCCGGCCATATGAACGTATTGCTGGCGGAGGCCGACGTGCCTTATGACCAGTTGCTGGAGATGGATGATATCAACCCCCGCATGGAGAATGTGGACGTGGCCATCGTGATCGGCGCCAACGACGTGGTCAACCCGGCGGCCCGCGAGATCGAATCCTCTCCCATTTACGGCATGCCGGTGATCAATGTCGACAAGGCTCGCACGGTGTTTGTGCTCAAACGCTCCATGGCCTCCGGCTTTGCCGGCATCGAGAACCCGCTGTTTTACAAGGACAACACGCGCATGTTGTTCGGCGACGCCAAGGAGTCTATCGGCCAGCTGGTGCGCGAATTCAGCTGATCTGCAGACTGTTCAAACCAACGCCGGCCCTGTGCCGGCGTTTTTTTTGGCCCCCGTCCGGCCTGTTCGTACAACAATGCAGACCCTGCGCCGGATCAATGTATTAACGGTCTGGACAGGCTAGTATCAGATCTTATGCTTGGTATTCACGTGCCGGAGACGAGATTATGGCAGCTAACACACGCAAACCTGTGAAGAAGACAGCGCCTGCCAGGAACAAGGCTGCTGCCAGAAAGAAGCCCGTGGCTACTGCGAAAAAAGCCGCCGTGGCGAAGAAGCCCCCGGCAAAAAAAGCCGCCGGCAGCGGTTCCGCGAGCGGGCGCAAACGGTCTGCAAAAGTTCAGCCGGTTCGCAGCGGTGCGAGCCCTGCGGCTTCCACAGCGTCCGTAACACGCGGGCCGCAACCACCCCTGCTCAAGGCTTTGTACGCAGAGCATCGGCATATTGCCAACGTCATGCGGCTGTTCAACGAGCAGTTGGACGCTATAGAGGCGGGTGAGCTGGTGGATACCCACGTGGTCTACGAGATCATGGACTACATGGTGACCTGGCCGGATCGCTTCCATCACCCCCGTGAAGATCTCATCTACGGCCGGGTAGCGGAGCTGGATGTCGCAGTTGCGGACAGCGTGGACAGCCTGCAGCGCGATCATGACTACATGGCGAAAACGGGTCAGGAAGTGCTGCGCAATATCCAGCTGTGGCGCGATGGTGAGCTTGGCGGCGGCGTGCTGGTGAAGAGCGGCCGCGCCTACATTCAGCACATGTACGAACATATGAACAGCGAGGAAAAGCTGGTGTTCCCGCAGATTGAGGGGGTACTCGGTGCGGGTGACTGGGTGGAGCTGGAGCGGGATGACCGCCTGCGCCCGGTAGCCGACCCTGTTTTCGGGCAGCGCGTACAGCGCGAATTTCGCAATATGGCGCGCAAGTTGCGCAGCAATGTGAGGCGCGGGGTTGAGCGTGGCACCCTGGTGGAATGGCTCAGTGTCGAGGCGCTCATGGAGTCGCTCGAGGTCGTCTCGATGGCCTATGAATCCGCCCGCGACAGTGCCGGTGACCATGCGCGAATCGCCTGGGACGAGGGCGTTGAACTGTTTCGCGAATCGGTGGTAACGGCGCCCCTGCGGTGTGCTGCCAACAACGCCCGCCTGAGTCTGCGCCTGCTGCAGGAAGTTGCGGAAATTTCCCGCGATGCCCTGGGCGACCTGGCGCGGGTCAACCAGGAGCGCAAGGACCGGATTCGCCTGATGGATAGCCAGTCGGGTTAGGCTCCCCATCCCTGCCGGTTGGCTGCTGCGCCGGTTCCACATCCCGAAACTGCAGGCTGGCCAGGCGCTGGTAAAGCGTGCAGCTTTGCATCAGTTCTGTGTGGGTGCCGGTGGCGACCAGCCGGCCCTGGTCGAGCACGGCGATATTGTCGGCGTGCAATATGGTCGACAGGCGGTGGGCGATAATCACGGTGGTCCTGTTCTGCATCAGTTCGTGAAGCGCCTGCTGCACCTGGAACTCACTCTCGGTATCCAGTGCGCTGGTGGCTTCATCCAGCAGCAGAATTTCCGGATTGTTAAGTATGGCCCGGGCCAGGGCGATGCGCTGGCGCTGGCCGCCTGACAGGCGCACTCCCTGCTCCCCGAGATGGCTGGCGTAGCCATCCGGCAGGCGTTCTATGAATTCATCCGCATGGGCCGCGCGGGCAGCGGCGGCGACTTCGGCATCGCTTGCATCCGGCCTGCCATAGGCGATGTTGTAGCGCACGTCACCCGTGAACAGGGCGGGTTGCTGCGGGACCAGGGCGATATGGCTGCGCAGCTGCTGCAGGCCGAGCTCGCGAATGTCCACCCCGTTCAATAACACCCTGCCCTGTTGAGGGTCGTAAAAACGCTGCAGCAATTCAAACACGGTGGACTTGCCGGCGCCGGACGGTCCCACCAGGGCCAGGCTTTTCCCCGCCTCGATGGGAAGGGAAAAATCCTGCAGCGCCGCCTGTCCCGGGCGGGTCGGGTAGCAGAAGGTAATGCCGTCCAGCCGCAGTTCCGGCCGCTCGAGCTGGTGGGGCAGGTCCCGGGGGCCCGGGTCGTCGATCAGGCTGCGCGTGTTGAGCAGCTCGATCAGGCGCTCGGCGGCCCCCGCCGCGCGCTGCAACTCCCCCCATACCTCGGACACCGTGGCCACACCGCTACCCACCATGATGGCGTAAAACACGAAAGCCCCCAGCTCGCCGCCGCTCATGCTGCCACTGATGACGTCCTGGCCGCCTTCCCACAGCATCCCCGCCATACCAACGAAAACCAGCAGTATCGCCCCGCCGATAAGCAGGGAACGCTGCCATATCCGGCGCCTGGCGATGGCGAATGCCCGCTCGACTTCCCTGGAAAACGCGGCGGACTCGAATTGTTCCTGGGTATAGCTCTGTACCACGCGGATGTGCTGGATAACTTCGCCGGCGTAGCTGCCCACACTGGCAATGCTGTCCTGGCTCTGGTTGGACAGGCGCCTGACCCGGCGGCCAAAGAACAGGATAGGCAGCAGTACCAGCGGAACGCCAACGGCGATGATCAGGGAGAGTTTCAGGTTTGTGATGAACATCATCACCAGCGCCCCGACCAGGGTGAGGCTGCTGCGCAGGGCCATGCTGAAGGAGGATCCGATAATGGTTTGCAGCAGGGTGGTGTCAGTGGTCAGGCGCGACATGATCTCGCCGCTGCGGTTGAGTTCAAAAAAACCTGGATGCAGGTGTACGAGGTTGTCGAACACGGCTTTGCGCAGGTCGGCGCTCACCCGCTCTCCGAGCCATGACACCAGGTAAAAGCGGGTAAAGGTGCCGACAGCGATAGCAGCGGCTATCGCCACCAGCAGGCTGACGGCGCCGGCCAGGTCGGAAATGTCGCCGGCGAAACCCTGATCGATCAGCACCTGCAGGCCCCGGCCGATGGACAGTGTTGCGCCCGCCGTGAATAACAGGGCGAGGCTGGCCGCAACCAGGCGCAGCTTGTAGGGCTTCAGGAATCCGATCACCGGCAGCAGTGAAGGCAGGCTTGCGGGCCTGATTTTATCCGCCTTCATCTTTTCTGTTGCGGGTGACGAAACGCCCGAAATACACGCCCAGTTCAAACAGCAGCCACATGGGAATTGCCAGCAGCGCCTGGGAAATCACGTCGGGCGGGGTGAGCAGCATGCCCACGACAAAGCAGCCGACAATGATGTATGGCCGTTTTTTCGCGAGACTCTCAGGCGTGGTGATGCCGGTCCAGATCAGCAGAACCGCGGCGATGGGGATTTCGAAAGCCAGACCAAAGGCGAAGAACAGCTTGAGGACAAAATCCAGGTAGCTGTTGATGTCGGTCATTATGGCGATGTCCGCCGGTCCGGTGCTGGTAAAGAAGGCGAAGATAAGCGGGAAAACCGCGAAGTAGGCGAACGCGGCGCCAGCGTAGAACAGCGCGACGCTGGAGACCAGCAGCGGAATGGCGAGTTTTTTTTCATGTCGGTACATGCCCGGAGCGATAAAACTCCAGACCTGGTACAGCACATACGGTATCGCCAGGAACACGGCGGCAAACAGGGTGAGCTTGAAGGGGGTAAGGAAGGGTGATGCGACCTCGGTCGCGATCATGGTGGCCCCCGGCGGCAGCAGCTCCCTGAGCGGCTCGGACACGAAGGTGTAGATCTCGTTGGCGAAGGGGAACAGCCCGATGAAGACAATCAGCACTGCCAGCAGCGCTCGCAACAGGCGGTCGCGCAATTCAGTCAGGTGAGCTACCAGCGGCAGTGGCTGGTCAGTGCTTTCCGGTTCACTCATTCTGCGCTTTTTTCCGCCGGCTGCACCGTTTTTTCCGGCTGCTCGCCGGTTGGGGTTTCGTCGGGGAGCGGTTTGGTAAGGCTGGCACCGGCGGAGTTGATGTTCTGCCCGATCTGGTCGGCCTGGGCCTTGATCTGCTGGCCGGTCTCGCGCAGCTGCTGCATCACCTCATCGTTGTGCAGCTCCTGCTGCACTTCCCGCTTGATATCGTTGAAGCCGCGCTTGATGCGATTGAGCCACAAGCTGCCGGTACGGATAGCCCCGGGCAGGCGCTCCGGTCCGATAACCAGGAGGCCCACCACGGCCACGAGTACCAGTTCGGTAAATCCGATGTCGAACATTCAGGTTTTACTTGTCCTTATCTGTGGCCGGCTCGTTCGGCTGCTCGGTACCGGCGTCCCTGTCCGTCCCGGTATCATCCTGCATGCTCTTGCGAAAGCCCTTTACCGCGCTGCCCAGGTCGCTGCCCAGTGTGCGCAGGCGCTTGGTTCCGAACAACATGATGACGATCGCGAGAATGATCAACAGTTGCCAGATACTTATTCCACCGATTCCCATTTCTATCTCCTGCTAGGTTTGCCCTGATTGCTGTCTGCCTGACCGGTTCAGGGCCCTGTCCGGCGCGCGGCCTTTTCCTCGATACCCGAAGTCCCGAAGCGTGCGCGCAGGCATTCGGTGACTTCGCTGATGTCTACTTCCAGGTGGGACAGCATCACCATGCTGTGAAACCACAGGTCGGCGACCTCCCCGACCAGTTCGGCCCGGCGGCCCTCACCATTTTCCATGTCCTTGGCGGCGAGTATCACCTCGGTGGCCTCCTCGCCGATCTTCTCCAGGATTTTGTTCAGCCCCTTGTGGTGCAGGCTGGCCACATACGATGTGTCCGGGTCTGCGCCGCGACGCTGCTGCAGGGTGGCGGCCAACTGGTCCAGCACATCGTTCATGGTGTTTTCCCGTATATGTCGTCAGGCGAGCGAACGACCTCGTCGGTCACCAGCCAGCCATCCCGCTCCCGCTTCCGGTAGAAGCAACTGCGTCGACCCGTATGGCAGGCAATACCACTGATTTGTTCTACCTTCATCAATATCGTGTCCGCATCGCAGTCAATGCGCAACTCCTTCAGCTTCTGCACATGGCCCGACTCCTCGCCCTTGCGCCAGAGTGCCTGTCGTGAGCGGGACCAGTAAATCGCCCTGCTCTCGCTGATGGTGAGTTCCAGTGCCTCGCGATTCATCCAGGCGAGCATAAGCACCTCGCCCGTCTGCCAGTCCTGGGCGATGGCGGGAATCAGCCCCTGCTCGTTCCAGCGGATGTCATTTGTCAGGTTGCCGGTTTGGCTCATCGCACTGCTCTCTATGGCCGGTCATTATGGCACAGGGCCGCCTCCGGCACATGCCTTCAACTGTCACTGGGCCACAGCAGGACTATGGCCAGTCCCGCCAGTAGCCAGCTCACCAGCGGCGCATCTGCCAGTTGTTGCCAGGCGCCGGGCAGGACGGTCACAGCCGCCCCCAGGCAGGCGATCGCGGCCACCATCTGGCGCCGGTGACGACGGGTTTTTGCAGCACTGCGTTCCTGCAGTTCTTCCACCTGCTGCTGTTGCTGGGCAAAGCGCATTTCCACATCCCGGGATTGCTGCAGGTTATCCAGCATCGCGTCGGGCAGCAGCGGCAGTTGTTCCAGCCATGATGGCGCCTGCCGTTGCAGGCGGCGCAGGACCGACTGGGGAGAATAGCGTTCCTGCACCCAGTCCTCCAGGAAGGGCTTGGCGGTGTCCCACAGGTTGAGTCCGGGATACAGCTGCCTGCCCAGCCCCTCGATGTTCAACATGGTCTTTTGCAGCAGCACCAGTGACGGCTGTATATGCATGTCAAAGCGCCGCGCCGTCCTGAACAGGTAAATCAGCAGCTGGCCGAAGGAGATTTCGCCGATCGGGCGCTCAAATACCGGTTCACACACCGCCCTCATGGCGGACTCGAAATCCTGCACCCGCGTCTGTGGTGGCACCCAGCCGCACTCGACATGGAGCTGGGCGACTTCCCGGTAGTCCCGGCGAAAAATGCTGAGCAGGTTGCGGGCGAGGTAGTACTGGTCCGAGTCGCTGAGGCTGCCAATGATGGCGCAGTCCACCGCGATATAAGTGGGGTCGGCGGGGTCTGTGGCATCGACAAAGATATTGCCGGGGTGCATGTCGGCATGGAAAAAACTGTCGCGGAACACCTGGGTGAAAAAAATCTCCACGCCGCGCTCGGCCAGCAGTTTGAGGTCGGTACCCCGCGCTTCCAGTGCGGCCATGTCAGTGACGGGAATGCCCGATATCCGCTCCATGACAAATACGTTGCGGCAGGTGTAATCCCAGTAAACCAACGGTACATAAACAAGCTTGCTGTTTTCGAAATTGCGCCGCAGCTGGCAGGCGTTGGCCGCCTCGCGACCCAGGTCCAGTTCGTCGAGAATGATGAACTCGTAGTCCGCCACCACCTCCACAGGGCGCAGGCGCCTGCCGTCCGGCACATACCTTGCCACCAGTTTGGCAAGGGTGAACATCAGGGCCAGATCCTGGCGAATGACCGGCTCTATGTCCGGCCTGATCACCTTGACGACCACTTGCTCGCCGCTGTGCAGGGTGGCTGCGTGTACCTGGGCTACCGAGGCGGACGCCATGGGTTTCGGGTCAAAGCTGGCGAACAGCTCGGCGACCGGTTTGCCCAGGCCTTTCTCGATGATGGCAATGGATTGCTGCTCGGGGAAAGGCGGTACATTGTCCTGCAGCTTGGCCAGCTCATCGGCTATGTCGGTGGGCAGCAGGTCCCGCCGGGTCGACAGCATCTGTCCGAACTTGATAAAAACAGGTCCCAGCTCTTCCAGCGCCCGGCGCAACCTCACCCCGCGGGGAAGTGCCGGTGCCCGGTGCAGGCGCCAGGGAGACAATGCCAGCGCCGCGCGCGGGAAGGGACCCAGGGCTTCGGCGTCGATGAATTCGTCCAGGCGGTAGCGACCGATGGTGCGAAAAATAGTGGCCAGGCGGATTACACGGGACATGGTGACGGCCGGTTCACCGGCCTGACTGCTGCAGGCGTTTGCGCAGGCGTCGGGTGCGTGACTCCAGTCGATCCACCTGCAGGCCGAGTTGCTGCACGTCGCGGTAAAAATCCTCCAGCTCCAGGCGTGGCGGGCTGAGACGGGCCTCCTCGTGGATAAATTCCTCGAGCTGCCGTGCGAGTCCGCCGGACGCCTGCCTGCCCCAGCCATAGGCGCCACGCAGCAGTTGTGCCAGCTGGTGGCCGGCGACGTCGCCGAGGGCATCCACCAGCGGCGCTTCCCAGTCGATATCCAGCGCGGTAATAATCTTCTGTAGTTCGATCAGGGGCGCGCTGTCTCCGCTGAGCGCCAGCTTGCCATTGATCAGCGCGGCGGTAGGGTCTTTCGCGGTGGCGACTTCTGCGAAGTCCGACGCCAGCCCTCGCACGCTGGTTGTCACCGGGCCATCGTAGTAGCCCATCAGGCGGACGCGACCGCTTCCCGGCTGCAGGTATACGTCCAGCGTGGGTCCGGTACAGTGCAGGGCGAAGACACAGTCAGCCAGCTTATCCAGGCGTTTCCTGCCTGCCGGATCCAGTTCGAGTGCCTGGTTGACTACGCGCTCCACGGCGGCGAAGACAGCCGTATGCAGGGCGGGATCGATTACAGAATTC
Organism: Haliea sp.; assembly: GCA_024642265.1. Classification (GTDB taxonomy): domain Bacteria; phylum Pseudomonadota; class Gammaproteobacteria; order Pseudomonadales; family Halieaceae; genus JARRPM01. Next base: position 22,370 of record JAHEBL010000025.1, read on the forward strand.
ATCTGATTGTCGGCTGCGCTAGGCCTTGACGCCCTTGTGCAGTGCCACGACACCCCCTGTCATATTGTGGTACTCGCATTTACTGAAGCCCGCGTCTTCCATCATGTCTTTCAGAGTTTCCTGGTCCGGGTGCATGCGAATGGATTCTGCCAGGTACTGGTAGCTGTCTGCGTCGTTGGCCACCAGCTTCCCCATCAGGGGCAGCATCCGGAAAGAGTAGGTGTCGTAGGCCTTGCTCAGCAGGGGATTTGCCGGCTTGGAGAACTCCAGCACCAGCAGGCGCCCACCGGGCTTGAGCACCCTCAGCATGGAGCGTAGCGCGGCGTCCTTGTCGGTCACATTGCGCAGGCCGAAGGCAATCGTGACGCAGTCGAAGCTGTCGTCCGGAAACGGCAGGCACTGGGCATCGGCCTGGACAAATTCCAGGTTGCCGAGGCGGCCGTTGTCCAGCAGCTTGTCCCGGCCAACCTTGAGCATCGAGTCGTTGATATCGGCAAGTACCACCCGGCCTTCCGGCCCGACGATGTCGGCAAAGCGGGCGGCGAGGTCCCCTGTGCCGCCGGCGATATCCAGTACAGCGTTGCCACTGCGAACGCCGCTCAGCTCGATGGTAAAGCGCTTCCAGACGCGGTGGATGCCACCGGACATGAGGTCATTCATCAGGTCGTAACGGGAGGCAACGGAGTGGAACACATCCGCCACCAGGCCCGCCTTCGCCCGGGTGTCGACTTCCTTGTAACCGAAGTGTGTGGTGTCCTTCTCGCTCATTGGGTCTGTGCCCTCCCGCCTTTGAACGGTGTATTGTAGCGCGATGTGGCCCTGCGGTCAGGTTGCTTGTTGACTAACCACTAGGGCTGGAACTGGATTACCTGGACGTCCGGGTCACGGTTGGCACCGGCCCGATCCAGCCGGTCGAGGTAGTCCTGCCAGCGCCGGGGCTGTTCGGTGCACAGCTCGTAGAGGTAATCCCAGGCATACAGGCCCGTGTCGTGACCGTCATCGAATATCAGCTGGACGGCGTAGCGGCCCACTGGTTTGATGGCGTCTATGCCGACATTGAGTTTGCCGGTTTGCAGGACTTCCTGGCCGGCCCCGTGGCCCCGCACTTCCGCCGACGGCGAATAGACCCGCAGGTATTCGCAGGACAGTGAGTAGCATTCGCCACCGGGGTACTCCAGTTCCAGCTGCCGTGAGCGCTTGTGCAGCTTGATGCCCAGTGGTCTTTTGTCTGCTGTCTGCATGGCGGTGTGCTGGTGCCCTAAAGAATAAAGCGGGACAGGTCCTCGTCCGCGCTGAGGGCTTTCAACTGGCTGTCCACATAGTCGGCGTCGACGCGCAGAGGCTCGTGATTCAGGCCGGCATCAGCCGCGGTGAACGAGCTGTCTTCCAGCAGGCGCTCCATCACGGTGTGCAGGCGGCGGGCGCCGATATTCTCGGTCTTCTCATTGACCTGCCATGCGGTTTCGGCGATACGGCGCAGGCCGTCGGCGGTAAATTCGACCTGCAGCCCCTCGGTCGCCAGCAGGGCCTGGTATTGCTCGGTGAGAGAAGCATTTGGCTCGGTGAGAATGCGCTCGAAATCATCGGGGGTCAGGGCGGACAGCTCTACCCGGATAGGCAGACGGCCCTGCAGCTCAGGGATGAGGTCGGAAGGTCGGGCCAGGTGAAAGGCGCCGGAGGCGATAAACAGGATGTGATCGGTCTTGATCATGCCGTGTTTGGTGCTGACGGTTGAGCCCTCGATCAATGGCAACAGGTCGCGCTGCACGCCTTCGCGCGACACATCCGCGCCGGCACCCTCGCTGCGTTTGGCTACCTTGTCGAGTTCGTCGATGAAGACGATACCATTTTGCTCCGCGGTGCTCACCGCCTTCTGTTTCAGTTCGTCCTCGTTGACCATTTTCGCCGCTTCTTCATCGCACAGGGCTTCGAAAGCGGCTTTGACGGGCATCTTCCTGGTTTTTTCCTGTGTTCGCGACATGTTGGAAAACATGCTCTGCAGCTGGTTGGTCATTTCTTCCATGCCCGGTGGGGCCATGATCTCAAACGCGGAGGCGCGGGAACTGATATTCACCTCGATCTCTTTATCATCGAGGTCACCCTCGCGCAGCTTCTTGCGCAGCAACTGGCGAGTGCCGGCGCCTGATTCCGCCTCGGCATTGCGAGCCGGCGGCAGCAGGATATCCAGGATTCTCTCCTCGGCCATCTCTTCGGCCCGAAAGCGCACCCGGGTAATCTCCTGCTCCCGCAGCATCTTCATCGATACGTCGACCAGGTCGCGCACAATGGAGTCCACATCGCGCCCGACATAGCCCACTTCGGTGAACTTGGTGGCCTCCACCTTTACGAAGGGTGCGTTGGCCAGCTTTGCCAGCCGGCGGGCGATTTCGGTTTTGCCCACGCCGGTAGGCCCGATCATCAGGATATTCTTGGGCGTGATTTCCGCCCGCAGCTCCTCCGGCAATTGCATGCGGCGCCAGCGGTTGCGCAGTGCGATTGCCACGGCGCGCTTGGCCTCGTCCTGGCCAATAATGTGCTTGTCGAGTTCGTGAACGATCTCGCGGGGTGTCATATCGGACATGGCCTAAAAATCCAGTTGTTCTATGGTGCGGTTATGGTTGGTGTAGATACAGATGTCGCCGGCGATGCCCAGGCCCTTTTCCACTATGCTGCGGGCATCGAGTTCGGTGTTGTCCAGCAGCGCCCTGGCAGCTGCCTGGGCAAAGGGGCCGCCAGAGCCGATAGCGATGAGGTTGTCTTCGGGCTCGATCACGTCACCATTACCGGTAATGACAAGGGAGGTGTTCCTGTCAGCCACCGCGAGGAGCGCTTCCAGCCGGCGCAGGGCGCGCTCGGTGCGCCAGGCCTTGGCGAGTTCGACCGCCGCGCGAACCAGGTGTCCCTGGTGTTTGTCCAGCTGGGCCTCGAACAGTTCGAACAGGGTAAATGCGTCGGCTGTTCCCCCGGCGAAGCCTGCGAGGACCTGGTCCTTATGCAGGCGACGCACCTTGCGCGCATTGCCTTTCATGACCGTATTGCCCATCGATACCTGGCCGTCACCCCCGATCACGACGCTGTTGCCGCGCCGCACCGAGAGAATGGTTGTACCTCTGAATTGTTCCACGCTGCATCTCCTGCCCTGGGCGCCGGTATACCCGCAACGATGCTGGCAATCACCGGGTCCGCCGCACTCCTGATCTGGAAGTTATGGGGGCCGGCCCCGGGAATTCAAGGTTCAATGGCTATAAATCAGGGGCTTCCGCGTTTGAGCAACAGGGTGTCGATGTCCTGTGCAGCGGTGAGGCTGCGCGCCCTGGTCATTTGCCCGTGGGAGTCGAATGGACCCAGGTAGACCCGGAACCAGCGGCCGTTGTCACTGTCGGTCTCTTCCACCTTGGGCTCGAGGCCCAGCAACAGCAGTTCTGCCCGGCGTCGGTCCGCGTCCTCGCGCTGGCGGAATGAGCCCGCCTGCAGCAGGTAGGTCTCCTGCGCAGCGCCGGGCGGCGGGCTGGCGACTTCCGCCGGCTCGACAGGCCCGTCGATGGTCTGCTGTGGCAGCATGGTGTAAAAGTCAAAGCGCGGTTTTGGCGGTTCCGCGGGCACTGATGCGGTCGCGGCTGCTTCCGGTGTGGCCGCGGGCGCGGGGCCGTCGGCCGGCGGCATGGTGCCCAGGTACAGCAGGAAACTGAGAAAAACTCCGCTGAGCAGGCCGGCGAAATAGTTGCGCCAGCCGCGGCCGGGGCGACTGTCCCGTGCGCTGCCTGCCGATCCTTCCCGGCGCTGCTGCGGTGCCTGTCTGCGCGCCGGTGCCCTGGAGCCGGTTTTGCGGGTCTTGGCGTAGTCTCTTGCCATGCTTTACATTGTCTCCGGAGCCGAGACGCCCAGCAGTTCCAGGCCGTTCGCGATCACCTGGCGTACAGACTCCGACAGGGCGACTCGGGCATTGCGCAGGGCCGTTTCATCTACCAGCACCTTGTGCGCGTTGTAGCAGGTGTGGAAGTCCCCGGCCAGCTCGCGCAGGTAGGTGGCGACGCCGTGGGGTTCGCTTGCCGCGGCAGCGCCCGCCACCACTTCGGGGTACCGGTCCAGTTGGCGAAGCAGGGCTTTTTCGTGCTCTTCGGTCAACTCATCGAGATTGGCCAGGCCCGCCTGTACGCTCCACTCCCAGCCCTGTTCGACCATCTTGCGCATTACGCTGCAGGCCCGGGCGTGGGCGTACTGGATGTAGTACACCGGGTTGTCGTTGCTCTGTGACATAGCGAGGTTGATATCGAAGGTCAGCTGCGAATTGGCTGCCCGCGCCGTGAGGAAGAAGCGCGTGGCATCGCAGCCCACCTCGTCTATCAGGTCGCGCAGGGTGACATAGCTGCCCGCGCGCTTGGACAGCTTGACCTCCTCGCCGTCGCGCATGACCGTTACCATCTGGTGCAGGACGTAATCCGGCCAACCCTCGGGGATACCCGAGTGCAGTGCCTGCAGGCCGGCGCGCACCCGGGTTACGGTGCTGTGATGGTCGGCACCCTGTTCATTGATAACCCGCTCGAAGCCCCGGTTCCATTTGTTCAGGTGATAAGCCACATCCGGCAGGAAGTAGGTGTAACCTCCTTCGCTTTTGCGCATGACCCGGTCCTTGTCATCGCCGAAATCGGTGGTCCGCAGCCACAGGGCTCCGTCTTTTTCGTAGGTGTGCCCGCACTCGATAAGCCGCCGGACAGTGGCTTCCACTTCCCCGGCTTCATACAGGGAGGATTCGAGGAAATAATTGTCGAAATGCACTGCGAAGGCCTGCAGGTCGAGGTCCTGCTCGCGGCGCAGGTAGGCGACCGCAAAGCGGCGTATGTCATCCAGGTCCTCGGGGTTGGCCGCACTGCTGACGTGCTGGTCTGTCGCGTCGACCCGGTCGCCTCGCAGGTAGGCCCGGGCCACCTCCTCAATATAGTCGCCGCGGTAGCCGTCTGCGGGCCAGCCCGGGTCTTCGGGTCCCAAACCCCTGCAGCGCGCCTGCACCGACAGGGCCAGGTTGCTGATCTGCTGACCTGCGTCGTTGTAATAGAACTCCCTGGTCACGTCCCAGCCGGTAGCCTGCAGCAGGCGGCAGATGCTGTCTCCCACCGCCGCGCCCCGGCCGTGTCCCACGTGCAGCGGACCGGTCGGGTTGGCAGACACGTACTCCACCTGCACCTTGCGGCCTGCCCCGGCGGCAGAGGTGCCGAAGGCCTCGCCCTGTTCCAGGATGCGCTGGATGACCGCCTGGCTACTGGCGCCCGAGAGAAAAAAGTTGATGAAGCCCGGCCCGGCGATCTCGGTGCGCTCGACAAAAGGGGCTTCGGGCAAGGCCTGGCAGATCAATTCGGCCAATTCTCGCGGTTTCTTGCCCGCCGCCCTGGCGAGGCCAAGGGCGACATTGGTGGCCAGGTCGCCGTGCTCCGGGTCGCGGGTGCGCTCGATCTGCACCCCGGTTGGGGTATCGCCGGGTAACTGGCCCTGATCCACCAGTTTTTGCAGCGCCTGGAGGATGAGCCGGGTAAGTTGTTCCTTCATGGCGAGGGGATATACCTGAGTTACTTCAATAGGTTACCGGGCTTGCGGAGCCCGCTGGCCGGTCATTATCCTTATAAGTGCCCGCTGTGGCTAGTGATGGGTGCGGTCCTGGTGTCGGCTGGCTTTGCGCGTGGGCGCGGCTAGTACAGGTCCAGCGGATCGACATCGATGGACCATTTGAGGCCGCGCCGCGCGGGGACAGTTTCTGCCCGGCCAACCAGCAGGCCCGCGACCAGCTGCGCCGCCCTGCGATCAGGCGCCAGCAGGATCAGCTGGCTGCGGTACTTGCCCGCCCGCCGCTGCATCGGCGCCGGCAGCGGCCCAATCAGCCGGGCACCGGCCGGCAAGTCAGGCTCGGTTTGGCTGCGCACGGTTTGCAGAAACTGTTCACCGCAGGCGGCATCGCTGCAGTCGGAGCGCAGAATGACCAGCTGCCCGGCGGGTGGCATTCCGGCGGCCTGCCGGTCGGCGAGTATTGCCCGGGCCTGATCGCTGTAATCCACGTTCAGCATTGCCTGCAGCGCCGGGTGATCGGGGTAGTGGGTCTGCACGAGTACCTCGCCGGGCTGCTCGGCCCTGCCCGCCCGGCCGGCCACCTGTGTCAGGAGCTGGGCCATTCTCTCTTCGCCGCGAAAATCTGCGCTGAAAAGCATTGCATCGGCATCGATCACCGCCACCAGGCTGACACCCGGGAAGTGGTGACCCTTGGTCAGCATTTGCGTCCCCAGCAGGATTCCCGGCTCTCCCCGGTTGATCAGGCCAACCAGGTCCCGCATCGCGTGGCGGGCCTGCATGGTGTCGCTGTCTACCCTGAAAACCGGCCATTGGCTGAAGCGCCGGCACAGGAAGTCCTCGGTCTGTTCGGTACCCAGTCCGGCCGTTATCAGGCTGCTGCCGTGGCACTGGGGGCAGCGCTGCGGCATCCTCCTGCCTGCGCCGCAGTGGTGGCAGCGCAACTGCCCGTGGCGGCGGTGGACGGTAAGCCTGGCGTCGCAGGCGCTGCACTGGGCCACCCAGCCGCAGTCATGGCATTGCAGGGTAGGTGCGTAACCGCGCCGATTCAGGAACAGCAGCACCTGCTGTTGCGCCTGCAAAGTCTGGTCGATGGCGCTGAGCAGTGTCGAGGAGAGCCCCGCCTGCAGCTCCTGCCGGCGCACGTCGATGGCCCTGATGCTCGGCAGTGAGCTGGTGCCGGCGCGCTGCCGCAGGCGGTGGAGCTGATAGCGGCCCGCGGCTACATTGTGGAGGCTTTCCAGTGACGGCGTGGCGCTGCCCAGCAGTACCGGGCATTTTTCCAACTGGCCGCGCTTTACCGCCACGTCGCGGGCTGAATAGCGAAAACCGTCCTGCTGTTTATAGGAGCTATCGTGTTCCTCATCGACAATGATCAGGCCCGGGTTTTGCAACGGTGTGAATATCGCGGAGCGGGTGCCGATGACGATGTGCGCGCTGCCGTCCCTTGCCGCCTCCCAGGCGCGATAGCGCTCGGCCTCGCCCAGGCCCGAGTGAAGGGTCACTATGGTGGCGGCGAAGCGCTGCCTGAACCGCTCCAGGGTCTGTGGCGTCAGCCCGATTTCAGGAATGAGCACCAGCGCCTGCCTGCCCCGTTCCAGGCAGTCGGCGATGAACTGCAGGTAGACCTCGGTTTTGCCACTCCCGGTGACGCCTTCCAGCAGGTGGCAACTGAAGCCTTTCCGGGCTTTCAGCAGGGCGGCCAGCGTATCGGCCTGTTCGGGATTGAGCGCAAGTCCGGCCCGACTGTCAGCCGCCATGGGCAGCTGCGCGAGCGTGCACTGCTCCGCCAGTTCCTTGGCCGCCAGGCTGCGCATTACTGCGCCGCTGATCCCCCGCTCCCTGAACAGGTCGTTGCTGACTGCCGGCGCGCCCTGCAGCAGTGCCAGCGCTTCGGCCTTGCGCGGTGAGCGGGCCAGCGCGCCAGCTGGCAGGCCCATCCCGCGAGTTGTCAGGCGCCAGCCGGCGCGGCCGCCTGGCCGGTGAGCCTTGCCTTGCCTCAGGGAGGCGGGGAAGGCGCAAGCATATACCTCGCCCGGGGGGTGGTGATAGTAACGGGCGGCCCAGTCACATAATTGCAGCAAGGTGGACGGCACCAGCGGGGCATCATCCAGAACTGCGTCGGCATGCTTCAGTGCCGATGCGGGCAGCTCACTGTCCTGGCAGAGCTGCACGAGGTAGCCGGTCACCTTGCGGGAGCCGAAAGGCACACTCACGCGCTGGCCGGGTTGCAGCGCCATTGCCGCGGCCGCGCTCATGCCCCTGGGGGGCAGGTAGTCGAACAGGCGACGCAGCGGAGAGGGTATGGCGAGGCGAAGTATGGACATTGCGCCCCTTTCCGGGCCGGCTGTGAATGGAAGAGGGCCAGTGTACCAAATCAGAGGCGTGAATATTGGCCGGAGACCGGGCCGGCAGCGGATTGTGGCAAGCCTGCCGGGTGCGGATAATGCCTATTGCTTCTGCCCCCACGTCTGTTAAGATGCGCGGCTATTTTTTGGTGCGGTGCCCGACAGGGATCGGGTGGCGGCGCCTAATGACGAGGAGTGACATTATGAAAGCAGATATCCATCCCAAGTACGAGGCCGTCACGGCAACATGCAGCTGCGGCAACCAGGTTATAACCCGTTCCACCCACTGTGAAGACCTTCAGATCGACGTGTGCTCAGAGTGCCACCCGTTCTATACCGGCAAGCAGAAGGTGATGGATACCGGTGGTCGAGTCGACCGTTTCAACAAGCGTTTTGGTAGCCGCGGCACCAAGCGCTAGCCGACGGGCGCCCTGCGCCCCTGCTCAATACAAAAAAGCCGGGCCTGCATTGGCCCGGTTTTTTTTGAGCCCCTGAAAACACCGGGTCGAGCGTCAATTTGTCGCCTTGTTACGGGACGCCCTTTTCTATATCCTTTCGGACCTTTTTCCACAAGTGAAACTCATGCCCAAGGACTTCAAGCAGGCTGCGCTGGATTATCACTCGGACCCTATCCCCGGCAAAATCAGTGTGGAGCTTACCAAACCGGCCGAAACCCAGCACGACCTGGCGCTGGCCTATAGTCCGGGTGTGGCAGAGCCCTGTCGGGAAATCGCCGCTGACCGCGAGAATGCCTATCGCTATACGGGCAAGGGCAATCTGGTCGCGGTGGTCAGCAATGGTACCGCCGTCCTCGGGCTGGGGAATCTGGGCTCGCTCGCAAGCAAGCCGGTAATGGAGGGCAAGGCGCTGCTGTTCAAGCGCTTTGCCGGCATCAATTCGATCGATATCGAGGTCAATACCGAGGACTCAGCCGAATTTATCAATACCGTGGCGCTGATAGCGGATACCTTTGGTGGTATCAACCTGGAAGATATCAAGGCGCCGGAGTGTTTTGAGATAGAGGCGGCCCTGTCCGAGCGCTGCGCGATACCCATTTTCCACGACGACCAGCACGGCACGGCCATAGTCACGGCCGCGGGCCTGTTGAACGCCCTCGAGGTGCAGGGCAAGCGACTGGAGGAGGCGGTGATCACCTGCCTCGGGGCCGGTGCTGCGGCTATCGCCTGTATGCGCCTGCTGGTCAGCCTGGGGGCCAGGCGCAACAATATATACATGCTGGATCGCCGCGGGGTCATTTACGCCGGCCGCGAGGGTGTCAACGCCTACAAACAGGAATTCGCCAACCAGACCAACAAGCGCAGCCTGTCTGATGCCATCAACGGTGCAGATGTGTTTATCGGTCTGTCAGGGGCGGATCTGCTCAGTGCGGACATGCTGTTGTCGATGGCTGACCGTCCGGTGGTGTTTGCCTGCTCCAATCCCGACCCAGAAATAAAGCCGGAAATTGCGCTCGCCACCCGCGATGACGTGATCATCGCCACAGGCAGGTCGGATTATCCCAACCAGGTGAACAATGTGCTCGGTTTTCCGTTCATATTCCGGGGTGCTCTGGATGTGCGGGCGACCTGTATCAATGAAGAGATGAAAATTGCGGCGGTGCACGCCCTGTGTGAACTGACCCGCCAGTCTGTGCCCCAGGAGGTGTTGACTGCCTGCGGTGTCGACGCCCTCACCTTCGGTCCCGATTATATTATTCCCAAGCCTGTGGACCATCGGCTGCTGGAACTGGTGGCACCTGCGGTCGCTCGGGCTGCCGTTGACAGCGGTGTTGCGCGCCTGCCCTACCCCGACAACTACTCACCCGGCAACTGAGCCGTAACAGTTGCCCGGGCTGGCGGAATGTCAGGTCGCAGGCTAGAAAATATCGCGCAGCAGTGCGTCCGTGCCCTGGCCGCCTTCACCGGGCCCGGCTTCACCGCCGGCTCGAGCCGGTATATTTTCCTTCAAAAAGTACTCGAAAATGGCGTTGGCCTGCCCGGGGTTTGCCAGCAGTCCGGTGTCCGGATCAATCCGGACGCTGACCAGGCCAGGCGGTAACGGCCGCTGTCTTACCGGGCTGTCCCGCAGCGCTTCCCGCATGAAGTCAATCCAGATAGGCAGTGCTGCTGTACCGCCGAACTCACGCCGTCCCAGCGGGGTATAGCCATCGAAACCCACCCAGGTCGAAGTAACCACGTCGCTGTTGTAACCCGAGAACCATACATCCATTGGGCCATTGGTGGTGCCGGTCTTGCCGGCAATATCGCTGCGTTCCAGTACCAGCGCCTTGCGACCGGTGCCCCTGGTGATAACGTCCTTGAGGATGCTGTCGATGATAAAATTGACCCGGGCATCCATGATGCGGGGAGCGGGGGGCAGCGCGGCCTGGTCTTCGCCATTGCTCGCGAGAATCTCCTCCATGCTCAGTTCTTCCGATGCTGTGCCCGGGGCCGGGGTGTCATCACAGCTGCGGCATACTGTCAGTGGTCGCGCCTTGTAGATTTCCTTGCCGTCGATGTCGTCAATCCGGGCGATCAGGTAGGGTTCGACCCGATAGCCGCCGTTAGCCAGTACCGCGTAAGCCGCTGCGACATCCATTACGCTCATGACATGGGTGCCCAGCGCCAGGGACAGGTCGCGCGGAAAATCGGAAGTGTCAAAACCGAAGCGGGTCATATAGTCCAGCAGTTTGTCCACGCCCATTTGCTGCAGCAGGCGAATGGACACCAGGTTCCGTGATTTTGTGAGGGCCCAGCGCAGGCGCGTGGGCCCATAGAATTTGCCCTCGTCGTTTTCGGGTCGCCACATGCCCTCGTCGAGAGAGCTGTCCTCGACCACGACCGGTGCGTCGTTGATGATACTGGCAGCGGTGAAACCCGACTCCAGTGCGGCGCTGTACAGGAAAGGCTTGAAGTTCGATCCCGGCTGCCGCAGGGCCTGGGTGGCCCGATTGAATTTGCTCAGTTCGAAGCCAACGCCACCGACGATGCTGACGATGGCGCCGTCATCCGGTTGCAGGGAAACCAGGGCGGCCTGGGCGGCGGGTACCTGGCTGAGAAACCAGCCCTCCTCTCCCCTGTCGGCCACTCGAATCAGGTCGCCCACCGCCAGTACCTCGGCCGGGGTCTTGGGCCTGGGTCCGACCGCATTCTCGCTGAGGTAAGGTGACGCATGGTTGATGCCGTTTTCCCATGGCACCGATGCGCGACGACCGTCGGCCAGCAGAATGGCTACCTGCTCATCCCCGACCTCGGTGACCACAGCGGGAGAAAGATCCGCGATCACAGCGGTCTGCCCCAGCGCCTCCAGCCAGGCCTGTTCCGGATTGCTGTCGTTGTCCGCGGGCTGCAGTTTCTGTTCCGGGCCGCGGTAGCCGTGCCTGTCGTCATAGGTCAGCAGGCCTTTGATCACGGCTTCGCGCGCGACTTCCTGCAGTCCACTGTTGATGGTGGTGTAGACGTGATAGCCGTCGTTATAGGCAGCCATGCCATACCGGTCCAGCATTTCCTGGCGAACCATCTCGGCCGCATAGTGAGCAGAGAAGCTCAGTTGCTCGTCGTGATGCTTCGCCGTATCGATTTCCGCCACGGCCGCACTGTACTGTGCCTGGTCGATGTAGCCGAGGTCACGCATGCGACCCAGAATCCAGTCGCGCCGCTGCTTGCCCGCTACCGGTCCGCTGATGGGGTTGTTGCGTGATGGCGCCTTGGGAATGCCCGCCAGCATGGCGTACTGGGCCAAATCCAGTTCGCCGATGCTCTTGCCGTAATAGACCTTGGATGCCGCTTCAAAACCATAAGCGCGATGCCCCAGGAAAACACGGTTGAAATACAGTTCAAAGATCTCGCGTTTATCGAGCGCGCGTTCGATTTCAATAGCCAGCAGGATCTCGTTGAACTTGCGCATGAAGGTGCGCTCGAGGGACAGGAAATAATTCCTGGCGACCTGCATTGTCAGCGTGCTGCCGCCGGAGCCCTTCTCTCCTGTCAGCACCAGCTCCGAAACAGCCCGGAACAATCCTGTGAAATCGATCCCGGAATGGCGAAAAAAGCTCGCGTCCTCGGCGGCCAGCAGTGCCTCTATAAATTGTGGTGGAATTTCCTCGAAGGGTAGCGGGCTGCGTTTCTGTTCGCCGAACTGGCCGATCAGGTAGCCGTCCCGGGTGTAAACCCGCATCGGTGTCTGTAGTTTCACGTCGCGCAGAGTGGCAACGTCCGGCAGGTTCGGACTGAGGTACAGATAGATACCTGCCAACAGCCACAAAGATCCAAAAAGTCCAAATAATGACAGGCGAAAAAGAGCGCGTAGGATTTTCATTTATCCCTTTACAAACAGTGGCTTGTATTAGTTTTACGGAGCGGCTGGGCCAGTCGTTTGGTAATTATATGCTTTTTTTCAGTTTTGATATATTTAGGTCTGTGTTATATCTAACAATTAATGTAGCTACACATAAAAATATCCTAAGTTAGTGATACTGATAGGGAAAAAACGTGTTCGGGCGAATGGGGAAGAGAAAAGCAACGCCGGTTCTTGGGCTGGACGTTAGTTCGACTACCGTCAAGCTGCTGGAATTGAGCTATTCGGGGGACCGCTATCGCGTAGAGAGTTACGCGGTAAGTTCGCTGCCGCAAGATGCGGTAATAGAGAAGAACGTCAACGACGTGGACGGAGTGGCGAATGCCATCCGCAGCGTAGTGGCCCAGTCCAGGACCAAGCTTAAAACGGTTGCTGCTGCGGTCGCTGGCTCTTCTGTCATCACCAAGATGATCGACATGCCGCAGGGCCTGAGCGAGGACGAGATGGAAACCCAGCTCACCCTCGAGGCAGACCAGTATATTCCCTATCCTCTCGAGGAGGTCTCCATCGACTTCGAGGTCCAGGGCCCCTCCCCCGAGCGGAACAATATGGTGGAGGTCCTGCTGGCCGCCTGCCGCCGGGAAACCATCGACACCCGGGTCGAGGCAATTGAGGGCGCCGAGCTGGTGCCGCGTATCATGGATGTCGAGGCCTACGCGATGGAGCGGGCCTTCTCCCTGGTCCAGCATCAGCTGGATCTGGACGAAGACAGCACCGTGGCGGTGGTGGATATCGGCGCAACGATGACGACCCTGAGCGTGCTGAGCAACGGGCAGACTATATATACCCGTGAGCAGCTGTTCGGTGGCAAGCAGCTCACCGATGAGATCATGCGCCGCTACGGATTGCCTCTGGAGGAGGCCGGGCTCGCCAAGAAGCAGGGCGGCCTGCCGGACGATTACGAGCCCGAGGTGCTTGAGCCCTTCAAGGATGCGGTGGTGCAACAGGTCGCCCGTTCGCTGCAGTTCTTCTTTTCATCAAGCCAATATAATGATGTCGACTACATCATCCTCGCCGGTGGTGTGTCCTCCATGGAAGGACTGGCCGAACTGGTGCAGGACAAGCTCGGCACACCTGCGACGGTGGCAAATCCCTTTGCCAATATGTCCATCTCACCCAAGGTCAATGCCGTCGCCCTGAGCAGCGACGCGCCGGCGATGATGATCGCCTGTGGCCTGGCCTTACGGAGCTTTAACTAATGGCACAGATTAACTTACTGCCATGGCGGGAAGAGCGACGGCAGGACCTCAAGAAAGAGTTTCTCATCACGACCGGCCTGGTGATTGCGCTGGCGGTGGGTCTGGTCCTGCTGGGCGACCGCGTGGTCAATGGCCAGATCGAGCACCAGAAGGCGCGCAACCAGTACCTCACAGACAATATCAAGGTGCTTGACGAGCAGGTCGCCGAGATTCGTGAATTGCAGAAGAAGCGCAACCAGCTGCTGGACAGGATGCGCGTCATTCAGGAACTGCAGGGCAACCGACCGATTATTGTGCGGGTGCTGGACCA
>JAHEBL010000228.1 GCA_024642265.1 Haliea sp.
AGCTGGACTGGGTCAGGTATTTGATCGCCAGGCTGATACGGCTGCTGCCCTCGACCAGCAGAACATCGCCGGGGCGCAGGTAAGCCTGCAGCGTCGCGGGGTCGATCGCCTCGAACGGCGGTGCGTGCGACAGGGGCTTCTCGAGGAAGCGGGCGAGCGAAAGTCCAATCCGATTCATGCGTATTCACGGCCACTGTTGAGGCAATTCGACAAGTATAAGGTCAGGGTAAGGTCAGGAGTATGGGACCAGCCGAAGACGCCAATCGATCAGGCGAGCCCCAATTCGGCGATGAATCCTGACCTGCCCGGCGCCTGTTTGGATACCGATGGAACGTGGCTCACTCCCATCGACTGATGCTTCAGCGTTATTCCCGCCCCTCGGCTGGTGGCGTGGTCGCAACCTGATCCGGCAGGACAACCGGATCACCGTGCGGCGTGCTGCGGTAGGCGTCCTCCCACTCGTGGCGTCTTCGGTCGAGTGCGGTGACGGCGAGCAGGCCCTTGCGGGCCACCAGCGTTTCCAGGGCGGCCACCACGTGGGTGTAGTAGGTCGTGCCGTCGGCCGGGTCGCCGGCGGCACGGGCCTTCTCGATCTCATCCCCCAGGGTGTCTGACCACTCGGCCGGCGTTATCCGGCCGCTTTCCTGCAGGGCGATGGACAGGGCGAGCGCCTCGGCTTGCCAGGGCTCCGCGAATTCCGGGTCGGCGGAACGCGACGAGTCAGCACGGTTCAAGGTAGCTCTCCCACAGGTCGGCGAACACCAGGTCCCGGGGAGACGCCGCGTCATCCCAGAGATCTCCGGCCAGGAAGCGTACGCAGTAGAGCGGCTCCGCGCGTTCCTCGCCGTGGGCGCTGGCGTCGGGCAGGACGTGCCAGCCGCGCAGCGCCTCGATGGCGCCGACATGGCCGCGCACGTAGCGCGGCAGGCGGGTGGCGCCCAGGGGTGAGTGGCACCTGGCCCGCACCCGGTCACCGGGCTGAAACGTGGGGGTGCCGGCATCCGGGCGGCGGCTGTCGACGCCCTGGTCGAGTAAGGCCGATACCGCTTCCGGCGGCATCGGGTCGCCGGCGCCTGCCGGGCGATCGGCCGCCTGGCCGGTGGTGAGCTCGTCGATACTGGCCCACCCGGCGTTGACGAGGATGGCGGCCTCGCGCCAGTACCAGCGGTCGAAATAGTCGCTCGAGAGATAGGCGGCGGGCGGCATGCACTCCAGGACGTGGCGCATCCAGTCAAGATTGAAACCACCGGGTTGTGTGTAGGACAGTTCGATGCCAAAGATACGCGAGCGCCAACTCGTCCTGGACAATGGCTTGTCGTGCGTGGGTTCCACGGTGCCGAAGCCGTGCATGCCGCCCATGTCGTGCACGCCGTCCATTGTTCAGTTACCCGCGGCCGGAGCCGCCACCTTCGCGGTCCCGACCATCGCATCGCGAGTAACGAGAGCAGCCAGCGCCTCCTCCTCGAGGTGCTCGGTCCCGGGGGGGCGTTCAGGCAGCACCATGTAGCGGATTTCCGCCGTGCTGTCCCATACCCTGATCTCGACATCGTCGTCCAGTTCCAGCCCGAACTCCCCGAGCACTACCCGCGGCTCGCGCACTACTCGTGAGCGGTACTCAAAAGATTTGTACCAGGTCGGGGGCACACCCAGCACGGCCCAGGGGTAGCAGGAGCACAGGGTGCAGACGACGACGTTGTGTTGCCGCGGAGTATTTTCAACCGCGACCAGGCTGTTGGCTTCAAGTTTCGGGCAACCCATTTCAACAACCGCGCTGGTCGCGTCGCCCAGGAGCCGGGTCCTGAAGGCCGGATCAACCCAGGCGCGGGCGACGACACGCGCGCCATTTTTCGGACCGACCTGCTCGCTGAAGACCTCGATCCAGCGATCGACCGTGGCGCTGTCGAGGAGACCTTTTTCAACCAGCAGGCTTTCCAGCGCCCTGACCCTGAGTGCGGGGTCGGAGGGGAGATGCGAGTGCAGCTCTTCCTGAATCGCGATGATTTTTTTGGTGTCCCGCGGCACTGTCACGGCAGACCCCCTTGGCTACGATGAAGTCCAGTATACAACCTGTCTATTGGACCGGATATTGGGCTCTGGCAGCGCGATTGCCGCCTGGAAGCGTACCTCCCATCCCCAGGCAATAAGCTGTGGGGGGCCATAATTGCGCGGTTGGAGGCTATATCTTTCGATTGTTACCAGCCCCACACCTTACTAATAACTTGAACATGCAGTTTTAAACTATTGATATATATAGCTTAGCCGCATCTATCTGACATCGTTTAAAAACTAAACCCAGGACAGGTCACCGTTTTTGTCGATCTCACGACGGCCACTGGTCAAGCGCCGTTCGCCATTTCCATGCCGCCTGAGCATGCCACTGGCGGTGCTGCCGATAGCGCGCCTGTCCCCGTTGCCGGAGCGGCGGTCAGGGTGGTGCTGGTAGACGCAATGGCACCTGGAGCTCGCGCAATCCGCCAGCGGCAGCTGCGGGGCTTCGCCGGATAAAAAACGCTGTCCTCGCAGGGACT
>JAHEBL010000026.1:0-1188 GCA_024642265.1 Haliea sp.
AACGTCAACCACCACAGGGTCTATACTGGATGTTCAGCGAATGCGGCTACTGCCTTCTGACAGGAGTCGGTTCATATTTCACCAGCGCCACTCATCATGAAAAAGAGGGATCAGACAATGGCCGAATTGAACATGGCAAAGCTGGAAGAGCTGGCTGGCAAAGTGGTCGGCAATGCGAATGCGGCGTTATCGGGCTTACTTGCCTACATCGGTGATCAAACCGGGGTATATCGGGCAATGGCGGATGGCGAGCCCCATTCGGTAGAGGAAATAGCAACAAGGGCTGGCGTGGATTCACGCTATTTGAAAGAGCTACTGTCTGCCAACGCTGCCAACGGTTACGTTAACTACGAAGCCGGGTCCGAACGGTTTTACCTGACACCGGAGCAGATTGCGGTATTTGCAACCGAGGACAGCCCGGCCAATATGCATGGCTTACTGCAGATAATCGTCGCCCAGTACGCAGAGCATGAAACCGCGGTAGACGTTTTTCGCTCAGGCAAGGGTCGACCCTGGGGCGACCAGCATACCTGCCAGTTCTGTGGTACCGATCGCTTCTTCCGCCCCGGGTACATTGCGAACCTGGTGACGAACTGGATTACTGCTCTGGATGGCGTGCAGGAAAAGCTCGAAGCCGGCGGAACCATCGCTGACATCGGTTGCGGCCACGGCTCCACATCGGTATTGATGGCAGAAACGTTTCCCAATTCAAGGGTTTTCGGCTATGACATCCACGGCCCCTCGATTGATGATGCCCGCAGCAAGGCCGCGGCGGCGGGGGTGGACAATATTACTTTCGACCAGGCAGATGCCGGCAGCATTCCATCGAATGGGGGTTATGACTTCGCCTGCGTATTCGACGCGCTGCACGACATGGGTGATCCCGTGGGCGTCGCCCGACATATACGCGAAAGCCTGGCACCAGGCGGCACATTAATGGTGGTGGAGCCCCTTGCCGGAGATAAAACGGAAGACAATCTTCATGCCCTGGGCGGCGTATTTTATGGAGCCTCAACACTCATTTGCCTGCCCAATTCGCGCTCCCAGGATGTCGCCTTATGCCTTGGTGCACAGGCGGGCCCCAAACGGCTTATAGCAGTGTTGGAGGATGCCGGGTTCTCGTCAGTTCGAATTGCCACGACATCGACAACCAATATTGTATTGGAGGCAACCGCCTGAAGATATCGG
>JAHEBL010000026.1:1288-35882 GCA_024642265.1 Haliea sp.
CTCGGCGTAAGACGCATTCTCTGCTGCCAGTGACCTGGTCAGGCTGCGCTCCGACATACCCAGTTGTTTGGCGATTTCCCCCCGACGCAGGGGCGGGGTGTAGGCCCACAGCCAGCGCGTTACACGCTCACTGATCCCGATCTCCTCCGCCAGCATCAGTGACAGCTTTTTGGCGATAGAGATATAGGAGCGATACACCAGGGGATTGGCGCGGGGCAGCGGCGTATCATCGAAAGCCGCGGGGAATGCGAGGCATGCCTCTTTCTGTGAAAAGCGCACCGGGCATGGCAGCTCATCGCGAATTTCCGCCCAGTCTGCCGGCTCCGCAAAAGGAAAGGTGATATAGCGTGGTGGCTGTCCAGAGGCGACGATGCCTTCGATGTTACGCATGGAAGTAACCAGATCCAGAACGATGCAGTACTCCACCAGCCTGTCGATGTCTTGCGTTGAGGCGTCCCGAATATGCGGCCGTTGCATGGAAAACGAGAATAGCGAAGCATTGGGCTGGCGCCGCACAACCATGCGGCAATGTCCCCAGCTCAATTGTGGATAGGTGAGGCAGGCCTTGAGCGCCTCGATAGCTGAGGCCGCATGACGCATAGCCATGCCGAGCACACCGAGGTTTTCGATCCCCATGTGATCGCGTGCATCGAAAAATGCGCGCGCGGGAGAGCGCTTCCCCAGTTGACGGGCAAGCGCCAGGCAGATTAACAATTCCTGGTCCAGCGAGATGGGAAAGTCCGGTTCTTCCAGGGCCCGGGCCGGCAGTCCGGCATCAGTGAAAATCTCAAGGGCGGCGTGGTCACTCACATTCAGCAACATGAGCTGGCCCAGCACGCCGGTGATGGTGCGCCGCGCGGTCGCCAGGTTGCCACTGGCAATGACGAAACCCTCGTTGTCCATGGATTGCTCGATTGCGCAATATTGGCCCAAATTATCAAAATATAGGCCCGGTCTGCAATGCTCCTGCAAGGACCTATGCCCTACGCTATAGTCCATCGATGATGAAACCAGACAGAGGTGAATACCATGAGTAACGCTGCCAGAATCCAATCCAAAGGACCCGCAGGCGCAGAACACTTCGATGTGCTGATCGTTGGCGCCGGAATTTCCGGCATCGGCGCTGCCCACCACCTCAGCCAGAAATGCCCGGGCAAGCGTTATGTGATGCTGGAGAGCAAGGAGTCCTTCGGCGGCACCTGGCGTCAGCACACCTATCCGGGCATTCGCTCCGACAGTGATCTTTACACCTTTGGATACGGCTTCAAGCCCTGGACCGGCCAGCCTATTGCCGACGGAAGTGCGATCCTGAACTACCTCGAAGAGGCCATCGAAGACGACCACACCGAACAGCATATCCGCTACCAGCACGAAGTGTTGAGCGCCTCCTGGTCAAGTGCCGACCAGCACTGGATTCTCGAGGCCAGGCGCAAGGATACCGGCGCAACCGTGCACTTCACCGCCAACTTCCTGTGGATGTGCCAGGGCTATTATCGCCACGCCGAGGGTTATACACCCGAGTGGGACGGCATGAATGATTTCAAGGGTCCCATTGTTCACCCACAGACCTGGCCGGAAGACCTGGACTACAAGGGCAAGCGGGTTGTGGTGATCGGCTCTGGTGCGACGGCTGCTACGCTGATCCCGAATATGGCCGATGACTGCTCGCATATCACCATGCTACAGCGCTCCCCGACGTATTTCTGGACCGGGGAAAACCGCAATGAGCTGGCGGACCAGCTGCGCGAGCTGGACGTACCCGAGGAGTGGGTTCACGAGATTGTACGCCGCAGCATCCTCAAGCTCGCCAAAGATGTCCAGTATCTCTCGGCATCGGATCCGGAGCTGGTCAAGGAGGAACTGTTCAAGGTGATTCGCGGATACCTGGGTGAGGACTTCGACATGAGTCACTTCACGCCCAGCTACCGACCCTGGCAGCAGCGCCTGGCCTATGTACCTGACGGCGACCTGTTCGAGGGAATCAAGTCCGGCAAAGTCAGCGTCGTAACCGATAACATCGACCGTTTCACCGAGAAGGGTATTCTCACCAAATCCGGTGAATTGCTTGAGGCGGATATCATTATTACCGCAACCGGTTTCAACCTGAGCGTGATGGGTGATATCGCCTTCGACGTCGATGGTGAGCCGGTTGATTTTGGCAAGACATATACCTACCGTGGCCTGATGAACTCCGGCGTGCCCAATATGTCGTTCATGTTTGGCTACCTGCGCACCAGCTGGACGATGCGTGTCGACCTGGTCTGCGATTATGTGTGTCGCCTGCTCAATCACATGGACGAAAAAGGCGCGACCGTGTGCACCCCGACGCTGCGCGAACAGGACAAGGATATGGCTGTTTTGCCGTGGATAGATGAGGAAGAGTTCAACCCCGGCTATATGCAGCGCGCCAAGCACCTGATGCCCAAGCGCGGCGACCATGAGCCCTGGACCTTCAGTCCGGATTACTACAAGGAGAAGGACGAATTGCCCTTCGCCGACCTGGACGATAGCGCGTTGGTATACGAGGGTCCATCCCGGTCGGAGGCAGTCGCCTGAAATCGGGGACAGACCACGGTTTGCGACCGATCAGGCGACCTTGCCCGCCACATGATTTCCGCGCAGGAGTCACTGCGCGTGCGGCTCGCCTGCTCAGGGCCGCGCGCCTCCGCAGAGCACATCCGTAACGAGCTCGGTATCCATATACTCTTTCATTTCCAGCAACTGTCCGTCTTGCCAGGTCAGCAGAAAGTGATAGTGGTTCCTGTAAGGCTGACCGGACACATGAAGGCCGTCTGAAGCGGCCTCCACCGCGACCCGGTCCTCCTCGGCGGTCATGTTCAGAATGGTGAACTCCAGGCCGGCGGGAAAGGCTTCCAGCACACCGCCGGCAAACTGGCGTATTTCCTCCTTGCCCCTGGAGCCGGAGATAAGTGTGTTCCCCATGGTGACCACCCTGCCTGTATCCGCATAGGTGTTGGCGATAGCTTCCGCGTCACCGCGCTGCATGGCAGCAAAGAAAGCAAGGGTCAGTCGCTTGTTCTGCTCGGCAGTATTCATAGCAGTGATGCCTTTCGGGATTATCGATTCTTGGCCAACTGGCGTTCCAGCCTTTCTTTCATGGGTATTACCCACTGCTCCTTGAGGCTGGGGGAAAGCAGTCCAGCGTCTTCAAGCTCGTCGCAGAGTTTCATCTGGTGCGCGAGATCGAACATGTCGAACTGGCGACAGATCCTGGCCTCCTGATTCAGCGTGATAAAGGATATGCCCGGTGTCTGGTAATGGCTGCCGTCCGACCTGCGGCCGGGGCCACGATTCAGCCAGTGTGTGACCAGCCTGTTGTCGCTCCCCACATAGACACCCTCGTAGGGAAAGGTCCACCCCTCCCAGCCGACCTGCATGTCGCGGCCGTAATGGGTGGCCTTGATCTCATCGATACCGTTGGCCGTGACATTCATCACGCCCGCATATTCACAGGTATAAACACAGTCCTGTGCATACAGCTCATCGACAAAAAACAGCCAGTCATTGCTGCGTGATGCCTCCTGGTGGGCTGCAATCAGCTTGTCGGCTGTACAACGCAGCACTTCCTCGCTCAATACTGTCACTTTTCAATCCCCTCGACAGGCGCCCGGGCCCGGCCCTGAACTAACCCTGGAAAAAGGGCGACTCGCAGGATTCACGCCGGACCGATTGCAGCTTATGCCTTTGCCTGGCGCATCTGCATTATCAGGTCGACAAAAGGTTGCAGGTTCTGCGCCATGGTCGCCTCGATCAGTCTCGGGCCTTTCTTCGCCAACGCTTTCCTGAAGGCAGTATGGAAGTCTTCGGCTGTCGACACGGCGACCGCCGGCACCCCCATCCCCTCGGCGATCTGCACCCAGTTGATCGAAGGTTTATTGAGCTCGAGCATCTTCTGCATTTTTGGCGTGGCAGCGCCTTCACGCACCCTGGCCAGTTCGACATTGA
The DNA here is from genome assembly GCA_024642265.1 of Haliea sp. Taxonomy (GTDB): domain Bacteria; phylum Pseudomonadota; class Gammaproteobacteria; order Pseudomonadales; family Halieaceae; genus JARRPM01. Next base: position 5,255 of record JAHEBL010000026.1, read on the forward strand.
GAATGGCGTACTCATCGTTCTTCAGGATCACGATAGTAATATCGCAGTTCTCATGCGCCATGGTCCAAAGGGCCTGGTTGGTGTACATGGCACTGCCATCCGCCTGCAGGGCCACGACCTTGCGCTCCGGGGAGGCTATCGCCGCGCCCAGCGCCACCGGCAGGCCATTGCCTATAGCGGCGCCCGGAACGGCGTAGAGATAGTCGTGCGCTCTCGCCCCAGAGGTTTCCGCATACAACTCGAGTCCGGCGGTGGCGCCCTCATCCACCAGAATGGCATTTTCCGGCATCAGCAGGTTCACAATCTGGCCAATTGCTCCCGGCGTCAATGCGCCTTTGGGACGTTTCGGTTCGACGCGCTGCTGCCGCGGTGTGACCTTGCGCTTTGCCTTCACAGCCTTGGCGAGGTGCGCCAGGCCAGTCAATACGTCCTGGTCCGGCGCGGCAAAAGCCGCGACCTCGCAGCCCGGGGGGATCTTCTGCGTGGACGCGCCCTGGTAGGCGAAGGTAGACACCGGCGGCAGTGCGCCAACGAGGATTATCTGCTCGTACTGGGCAAAGAACGGCTGGGCCATTTCCAGGAAGTAGGGTACGAGCTGTATCTGCACCCTGCCCTCGCCGCGGGCCAGCCGGGAGGGGAAGGTCTCGCCCATCAGCTGTGCCCCGGTGCTGGCGGCAATGCGCCCCGCCAGTTCCAGACCCTCGTGGCGCAGCGCCTGGGCGCCGAGCAGCAGCGCGGTCTTCTTGCCGTTCGACAACAAGCCCGCGATTGACTTGACGGTATCCGCGGCCACCCCCGGAGTCGGCATCGCTGCCGCAATGGCCGGTGCATCGGGCGCCGGATCCCAGTGGCAATTGGTCGGCGCCACCAGGGTCGCGATCCTGCCAGCCCCCATCTGCGCAACCTGTGCCGCTTCCGCGCCCAGCAGGGCCAGCTCGAGGGCGGATTTCGCCTCTCGGGTCCAGTGGGAGACCACCCGGGCCAGGTCGGTGATCTTGCCACCGATCATCTCGTGCTCCGGGAAGTTGGGCTGGTGGTATGTGGCGTTCGCACCGACAATATTCACCATGGCGGTATTGGCCCGTCCGGCGTTGTGCAGGTTGGCGATGCCATTGGCAAAGCCGGAGCCGACGTGCAACAGGGTAAAAGCCGGCTTGCCCGCCATCCGGGCGTAGCCGTCGGCGGCGCCGGTGACCACGTTCTCCTGCAGGCAGAGCACCGGCCGCACCGTGTCGGACTTGCCCATCTCGTATACCAGCTGCATCTCCGAGGTGCCCGGATTGGCGAAGCAGGTATCCAGACCGGCGTCGGTCAGGGCCTTGAAAAGTGATTGTGCTCCGTTCATACGTGTTCTCCTGTCATCAGTTTTGCGCGATTCTCTCAGGTGGGCATGCCTGTGACTGTCGCAAAGCTGACAATCCTGAAAAGGTTAATTGAAAACGCCACAGACGATAACCCCCACATGCTCTCCCGGCAACAACAATTCCGTTGAGCCGCGCGCTCCGGACCGGCTGCGCTTCCCCAATGCCACGGGCTGGTTATACTTGCGCTCTCAACAAATCCGGCAGTAAGGAAACACCATGATTGACCTCAGAAGCGACACAGTCACCCGGCCTACCCCCGGCATGCTGGCGGCCATGGTGGCGGCGCCCGTCGGGGACGACGTGCTCGGGGACGACCCCACTGTCAATCGTTTGCAGGAACAGGCGGCCGACCTGTTCGGTGTGGAACAAGCCCTGTTCTGTCCCAGCGGCACCATGACCAACCAGATCGCCATCAATGTCCACACCAGGCCCGGTGACGAGGTGATCTGCCATTCCCAGGCGCACATTTATGTGTATGAAGGGGGCGGCATCATGGCCAATTCCGGCGCCTCGGTGCGGCTTGTCGGTTCCCCGGACGGGCTGGTGGAAGCCGCCGAAGTGGCAGCCGCGATCAACCCCGATGACCCCCACGCCGCCCGCACTCGCCTGGTGGCGCTGGAGAATACCAATAACCGCTGTGGCGGAACCTGTCTCGAGTTTTCATCTATAGAGGCGATCAGGGATGTGACGAGGCAGCACAAACTGGGCCTCCACCTCGATGGCGCGCGCCTGTTCAACGCGCTCGCCGTGACCGACCGGACCCCGCGCGACTATGGTGCCACCTTCGACTCCATTTCAATCTGCCTGAGCAAGGGCCTGGGGTGTCCGGTGGGGTCCCTGTTGCTGGGTAGCGGCGACTTCATGCACGAGGCAAGGCGCGTGCGCAAGCGCTTCGGCGGCGGCTGGCGGCAGGCGGGCTTGCTGGCGGCCGCCGGCATTTACGCCCTGGAAAACCACGTGGAGCGCCTGCTCGAGGACCACGCCAAGGCCCGAAGCCTGGGCAACTGCCTCGCCGAACAGTCCTGGGTGGAGCGGGTAGCGCCCGTGCAGACCAATATCGTGGTCTTCACGCTGGCTGACCCTGCCCTCGAGACCGCGCTCATCAACGGGCTGCTGGACAAGGGTATCCGCCTTATCAGCATGGGACAGGGGAAGTTGCGCATGGTGGCCCACCTGGATGTAAGCATGCAGGAGATTGAAAGAGCCTGCGATATTATGTCGGCGATCACACTCTAGTGTCCCTTTCGGCGCAGGGAGAGCTATGCCAGCGGCGCGCCCGGCCGGGCGATGGCAGGTGCACATCGCTGGTATTTGCCGCAAACCGGACTATCCTTGTCGGAGAAGAACAGACAGGGATGTGCAGTCAACATGGATGAATTGTTCGCCGGGCCAGTAAGCATTTAAGGCCGTATGAAGTGTCCCGGCTGCGGCGCAAATAACCTGCGTGGACAGAGGCTGTGCCACCAGTGTGCATCGCCGTTGCCGCTGGGCTGTGAGCTTTGCGGGTTTGTATGTGACCCGAGCGCCCGCTTTTGTGGCGGCTGCGGCGCGCCCCTGCAGCCCACTGCCGAAGCCCCGGGTAGGACTGCAGCCGGTCCAACCATTACGCAATTGGCCGGCACCGCTGAGCGGCGCCACCTTACCGTGATGTTCTGTGATCTTGTCGGCTCCACCGATTTGTCGGTCCGGATTGACCCGGAAGAGTTAAGCGGCTTGTTTCGACAGTACCAACTGGCCTGCGAGCAGGTCGTTGGCAAGTATAACGGCTATGTCGCCCGCTATGCCGGCGACGGGCTGCTGGTCTATTTCGGCTACCCCAGGGCCACTGAACATGGCGCCGAGTACGCCGTGCGCGCGGGCCTTGATATAGTCGATACGGTGCTCAGTCTCCGCCTGGGCCCACAGTACTGCCTGCACACCCGGATCGGTATCGCCAGCGGCGATGTGGTAGTTGGCGAAACGGTTGGGGATGGCCCTTCACGGGAAACCACAGTGGTTGGGGCAACGCCCAACCTGGCCGCCCGCCTGCAGGAAATCTGCGCCCCGGATACCGTCGTTATTGCCGGCCATACCTACGACCTCGTCCGCGGCCTTTTTCGCTATTCCGATCTGGGCAATCATGAGCTGAAGGGCTTCGCCAATCCGGTGCAGGTCTATGCGGTGACCGGGGAGTCCGGACTGGAGAGCCGCTTCGAGGCTGCCCACATCCGGATGCCGGGTTCGCTGCTGGGCCGCGAGCGCGAACAAATGGCGCTCCAGGAGAGCTGGAACAGGGCCCGATCCGGACAGCGCCAGGTAGTGACTATCTGCGGCGACGAAGGTATCGGCAAGTCGCACCTGCTGGAAAGCTTTATCGGTTCGCTGGCACCGGGCTCAGCTGAAATCATTCGCCTGCACGGCGCGCCGCACACCAGGGGCAATGTACTGCAACCGGTTATTTCCTGTTGGCAGCGCCAGTCCGGCATTGAAACCACTGATTCCACACGTGTAAAAATTGACAAACTTGAACGTCACCTGGCTCAACGGGGATCATCCGATCCGAGCGATCTCGCGCTGATAGCGACCCTGCTCTCAATACCGCCAGGGCAGCACTTCCAGGGCTCGAAGCTGAACCCGGCCGCCCTGAAGACCCAGACCCTGAATATGCTGGTATCCCAGCTTACCCGGCGCTGCAACGACCTGCCGGTAGTGCTGGTATGCGAGGACCTGCACTGGCTGGACGCCACCTCGCTGGAATTCCTGAACCTGCTGATTCAGTCGTCGGCACAACTCCCAATGCTGATTATCGGCAGTCATCGGCCCGGGTTCCGACCCCGCTGGCCAGACGCAGCTGGTATCACAGCCATTGAATTGAGCTACCTCCCTGAAGACGCCGCCCGCAAGCTCATCGCCCAGGTATCACAGGGCAAAGCGTTGCCGGAAAAAATTGTCACGGGCATTCTGGAAAAAACCGACGGAATCCCGCTGTTTGTCGAGGAACTCACCAGAAGCATGCTGGAAAGTCCCGAGCTTTCGGGCTGGGACCGCAGCAGTGATGGCGAGGGCATGCCCGCCATTCCCGGGACCTTGCAGGACTCTCTCACTGCCAGGCTCGATCGCCTGGGCACCGCCAAGGAGGTCGCGCAGGTGGGCGCCGCCATTGGCCGTGAGTTCCGCCTGGATCTGCTGCTGGCCGTGGTCGGCAAACCGGCGGATGTTGTCGAGGCGGCACTGCAAAAGCTGGTGGCGGCACAACTGCTGACCAGCCGCGGGGTCGGGCCACACCGGACCTATGTTTTCAAGCACGCGCTCATACAGGACACCGCCTACGGGTCCCTGCTGCGCAGCACGCGCCGTCGGTTACACGCGCATATTGCAAGAACTCTTGCGCAGCGTTTCCGGGCGCAGGTCCAGGGCAGGCCCGACCTGCTGGCACATCACTACACCGAAGCCCGGTTACATGAACAGGCGTTTCGTTACTGGTTTATCGCCAGCCAGAGGGCGCTGTCGCAGTTCGCGCCCAGGGAGGTGGTGGTGCATTTGAATCGCGGCCTCGCGCTTAGCGAAAAATTGCCGGAAGATGTCGAGCTTATTGCCATGGAACTCGAAATGCGCAACATGCTGGGCGCCAGTCTCATGGTGCTGAACGGCCCCGGGCACCAGGCGGTCGGCGCGGCCTTCCAGCAGGCCTACGACTTCTGCCGGGAGCGTGAAAGCCTGCAGGACAGCTTCCCCGCAAAGTTCGGCCTGTGTCGCTACAACTGGGCCAGTGGGCGAATCAGGGAAGCGGTAGCGGAGGCAGAGTCACTGCTCCCGATGGTCGACAGGGAACGGGATCCCGGCCAGTTCATGGCGGTTCACGTGCTGCTGGGCGTCAGTCTTTGGCACAGGGGCGAAAGCCGCCGTGCCCTGCAGTGCCTGCAGAAGGTCACCGCCTGCTACCGGGCTGAACGGGACGCGCAGCTGTTTTTTACCTATATGATGGACTTTGGCGTGGTGGGTCGCGTCTATGAAGCGCTGGCATTGGTATCCATGGGGCGGCGCGAGGAAGCCGTTGACGTGGCACAGGCCTGCATGGCACTTGCCAGGGAGCTGGACAACGCCTACTCGATCGGCTTCGGCTTCATGGCCAATTTCATGGTTGCGTTGTTCGCCGGCGACTTCCACCAGTGCATCAGCTTCGCCGATGAATGCATCGGCTTCGCAATCGGGCAGGGCTTCCCGGAGTTTGCGGCAATGGCCAAGGCCTGCAAGGGCTACGCCCGCCTCAAAACCGGACAACAGCAGGGCAGCCTGCAGATGATGCAGGAAGGTGTCCATGAGTGGGAGGACACCGGTTTCGGCGCGGGACGGCCGCTACTGCGGGGCATGTTGGCGGATGCCTACCTGTTGACCGGCCGACACCAGCGCGCTGCCGAACAACTAAAAAAGGCCAGGGAATTTATGGAGCAGCAGGAGGAAGGCCAGTCGGCCCTGTTCCTGTCCGGCATAGAGCGCCGACTGGCGGCCCTTGAGCAGTAAGGCGACGCGGCGCGGCGCCGGGTGAGTCAGGCCGTTATTTATCGCCGCTGGCTATCACCAGGTTTTTCCCCGCCCTTTTGCCCTCATACAAACAATCGTCCGCCTGCTTCAACAGCGACACCAGATCCACGGCGTCATCGGGAAACGTCGCAACCCCCAGAGTTATCGTGATGTTGCCAGTGGGTTGCTGGTCCTGGTGCGGAAAAACCGCCGACTCCACCGACTTCCTCAGGTCCTCGGCCAGCGCCACGGCACGCGGCTTTTCACAGTTGGGCAGCACGATGACAAATTCCTCGCCGCCAAAGCGGGCCGCGAGATCACCCCGTCGCACGTTGTCGGCCAGCAGCGCAGCGACACCTTCGAGCACGACGTCGCCCATCTGGTGGCCCTGCGTATCGTTGTAGTGCTTGAAATTGTCCACGTCGGCAATGACAAGCGAAAAGGGTTGCATATTATCCGGGTAAACCGTGACCAGCGCATCCAGGAACTGATCCAGCCGGCGCCGATTGGCCAGGCCCGTGAGCCGGTCCGTTTCAGCGGCATTTTCCGCCTTGTCCAGCTCCAGGTCCTTGTAGTACCAGACCCTGACCCTGGTAATGGTATGCGCGAGGTCGAAGGCCGTAAAAGGCTTTGCAATCACCTCGTCGGCGCCGTTGCCAATCAGAAACTCGCGGTTGGCGGCGTCATGGCAGGATGTGCCGAGGGTGATCACGCTGGCCCCTCGTAGACGCATGGTCCTCACCAGCGTGGAAATTGAATTCCAGTCCCGCTTGAAATCAGCGAAGTAATCCATATCAGCGATGATAAGGTCGAATCGATGGACCCCGGGGTAGGCAAGAAATTCACGCGGATCCCTGAACTCGACCACCCTCGTCTCTGGCCAGCTCTTTTTTATTGCCTCCCTGATCAGCGAGCTCCCGGGCGCGGTGGCGTTGATAATGCCAATTTTGACATCGCCCTGCGCAGTGACACGCTGGTTTTTGCGGATCAGTGATTGTGCCGTGGTAATGCGCAGCTTGGCCGCCATGACATGCGAAAACAAGACATAGAGAACGGACGCCTGCGAGGAGTGCCGGTCGATGACGAACAGTTCGGCGGGGAATACGATAAGGCGACAGCCGGTTTCAGTAATGACATCGGCAGACCTCGGCGCCGACTGTATGACCGCCATTTCGCCTACTACGTCACCGGGCGAATCCAGCCGCAGAATAAACTTGCCATTGGAAACTACTGCCAGTGAACCCTCTACCAGCACAAACATTTCAGGCGGGGACTCGTCACCCTCGCGAATCAGGTACTCATCTTTTTCAACGGTCAGCAAGGACCCCTGCCTGAGGATGTTTGCGAGGATATCCGGGGATAAACGATTGAAGTACCTGCCGGAACCTACCAGCCGTGTAAGCGCGGCCAATTCGGGGTGGTCCTTCTGCGTATACAAGGGTTCTTGTTTCATTGCAGGTGCGGCGCCGTATCGGGGTGAATGATGAGGTTCAGGCTCATACAAACTAGACAACACGAGCCCCGCGCGCAAGCGCGCCCCCCGGGCAGGCCAGCAGGACTGGCCACTTTCAACTTCATAACCTAGAATGGGTAGCAGTTTTATCGACTAACCAAGGAGCATTACAGCATGATCAGTCAAAAACTTTTGTCGGCCCTGGGCCTGTTCTTAGCCGTACTACTGGGCACAATTCCCGCCCTGAGCCTCGCGGAGCTGGAAGTGGCCACCCGCGGTGACAACGAACGCATGACGGCCAAGCGCATCAGCGCGGTCATCACCGATATCGACGCCGCCTCGCGGGAAGTAACCCTCGAAGGCGGGCTCGGCAACTCCATCACGCTCACCGTGAGCCCGGACGTTAGCCGCTTTGATGAATTCAAAGTCGGCGACCTGGTGGTTGCCACCTACGCAGCCTCCATCAGCGGTGAACTGCGGGCACCGACCGAAGCCGAGCTGGCCGAGCCGATCGTTGTGCTCGATGGTGGCGCCGTCGCCTCGGCAGACATGGAACCCGGGGCCGCAGTGGGTCGCAGCGTGCGCGCGATCTGCACGATCGAGGGCATGAATCGCATTACCCGGACGGTGATGGTGAAGGACCCGGATGGCGACTTCCATATCATCGATGACGTGGATCCCGCCAAAATGGAGGGCGTGTCACTCGGAGACACGGTCATCATTACCTATACAGAGGCCTTTGCCCTGACACTGGAAAAGCAAGTCGCGGCTCAGTAGTTTTCCTGCAGACCGGCGCTTGACTGGGCCGGTCTGCTTCTCGCTAATCTCCCTTAATCCCGGTGTGACAAACCGCTACAGGCCGCTGCGGCAGGTGGCCTTGACACCGTGGCGAAGATTCTAAAAAATGTCACGGTAATAATAATCTGATGCCCCGCGCATGATGAATTACCTGGTACGCGCCTCCTCCCTAGAAGGTATCGGCGCCACGATTGCCAGCCTCGGCGGCGATGCAGACGAAGTTTTCCGGCGACAGGGCTTGCTGGAGAAGGATATTGACCCCCAGTCCTGGTTTTCCTACTACCACTTTCTCCTGCTGCTGGATGCTGCGGCAACCGCAACACGTTGCCCCCATTTTGGCCTGCTGCTGGCCGGCCAGCAGGGCATCAATGCACTTGGGCCGGTGGGCTTTGTGGTTCAACAGGCACCCGATGTGCGCAGTGCCTTGCGCGCATTAACCGTGCATTTCATCCATCAGAACCAGGGCGCTGAGGTAGAACTGCAGGTCGAGAACGGCATCGCCCAGTGGCGCTTCCATTGCAAGCTGGCGGGCAGGGTACCGCTGCGGCAGCAGGAAGACCTGGCGGCGGGTATCGGGCTAAACCTCATGCGACTGCTCTGGAGTGCCAGCTGGTCACCGGATGCGGTCTACCTGCCACACGCGCCGCCCAGGGACCTGCTCCCCTACCGCAAGGTGTTCAACTGTCCGCTGGTGTTCAATGCGGATGCAACGCAAATGATCTTCAAGGCGGAGATGCTGGACCGCCCGCTCAACAACGCCAATCCACAGCTGCACAGGCTGCTGGAGGAGCACCTCAGCAACCTGCGGCGCAATTACCCTGACGACTACTGCGGCCAGGTGCGCCACCTGATCAAACAGGCAATGACTACGGGCGACTGCTCGATAGAGCGGGTGGCCAGCCACCTGGCGGTGGGCAAGCGCACCCTGCAAAGGCAGTTGAAAAACCACGACACCAGCTACAAGGACCTGCTGGAGGATGTGCGCTTCGACGTCGCCAAGCGCTACCTGCGCGAGTCCAGCGGTTCGCTGACCGCACTGGCGGACATGTTGTGCTACTCCGACCTGAGCACGTTCTCCACCGCCTTTCGCCAGCACCATGGCGTCTCGCCCAGGGACTGGCGCAAGCAGTTCGAGACCCGCCCGGAGACTTCGTCACACCGATAATCCGGCGCTCAGGGACATCAGGTCACGGCAGCTGCCGCGGCTGCTTTTTTCCTTTCCAGCCAGGCCTGGGAAAACGCCAGGCCGCGGCGCCGTATCGGCCACTCGACCAGCTGCGAACTGGCATTGCCCACCAGGGCGATCAGGCAGGCGCAGACGGCGATACTCAGCAGCACATGGTTGTCCATGTTCCAGTCCAGTCGATACGCGGTTTCCCGCATGGCGTACATCACCGGGATGTGACACAGGTAGATCGAGTAGGAGCGCCGGCCCGCCCATAACAGCATGCGCGGCAACCACCAGTTGCCGGTGAGGGCGTCCTTTTCGCCGATGGCGACAGCGACTATGCTGCCTGACAGGAGTGCGAGTATGCCCACTTGCAGGGGCAGCTGGGACTGGCGCAGATCGCCGATATAACAGAGCACCGCCAGCAGCACCAGCAATATGCCGCGTATCAGCCGGATATCCAGCGTCGCCAGATAACGCTCCCAGTTGCCGTTGCGGGTCCAGATCCCCACCAGAGCTCCCATCGCAATAGCGTCGGTGCGGAATAACATGCCGTAGGCGCCCCGGGTCTGGAAAAACTGAACTGCTACAAGGGCAATGAGGAACCACTGCAGCCGGCGTCCCAGCAGACCTATCAGCAGGGGAAAGCAAATGTAGAACTGCTCCTCGAGGGACAGCGTCCAGTAAACAAAACTGGGGGCCGCCTGGGCGTGGCCGAAGTACTGCACAAACAACCAGTTGGCGTAGTTGAAAATGCCTGCAAGGGTCCAGCGCAGATTGGTTTCCAGCGAAGCGAACACCCCCGAGTCGTTGTAGAACACACACAAGCCGAGAATGATGAACAGCCACATCCACGCGACGGGTATCAGGCGAAAAATACGGTTAAGCCAGAAAAACCGCGCATTGCGCCAGAATACCGTACGGCTGCCCACCTCGCACAACTGCGGCAGCAGGTTGCGGGTAATGATGAAACCGGAGATGCAGAAGAACAGATCCAGCACCGCGCCGCCGCCACGGTATGACGGCCAGGGTCCCTCGGTAAACAGGGTTTTGGAAAGCAGGCTGCCCTGCAGGTGATGCAGGATGACGACGCACAGACCGAAACCCCTGAGCACCTCGAGGTCGTTTATCAGTCGACTCTTGCTGGCCGGTCCCGGTGGGCTGCTCATATGCCCGCGCCCGCTCCCGGGAACGGCTGATCGCCTAGCACAGATTCAGCTCCCGTCACTGTAACAAGAAAAGACGGTATAGTACTGCGCGGGCGGCAGTGTGGCTATGTCAGAACCGGATCAGGCGATCAGCTGGCCGCATCGAGGTCCATCAGGATGTCCAGCTGCCGCCGCAAACGCTGGTTTTCCTCGCGCAATTGGTGCAGGTCCCCGATCAGGTCCAGTGCCAGGGCTACCGCGGGCCAGTCAAGCTCGAGATCACGCTGCAAACGGCAGGCGCGCTGGATCAGCTTCACCATCTGCGGCTCGAACAACCACTGCTGGGGCTGCTCGCCACGGGGCTCGACGATCCCGCAGTCGACCATGGTAATCACCGTATCGGTACTGAGTCGGACGCTCTGTGTGAGCTCGGTCAGGGTCAGGTAATAGCTGGTCTCACTCATCCTGATTTCCCCCAGTTTTCGCGTGGGTCAAAAGTGGATTCCTCAGATAGTTGCCGCCAGAGCGCCTGCTCTTTTTCACTCGCGGCGGCGGGCATGACCAGGCGCAGAACGACATACAGATCACCGCGCTTGCCAGCTTTGCCAAGTCCCTTGCCCTTGATGCGCATACGTTTACCATTCTGGCTGTTGGCCGGCACGGTCAGGCTGATCTGACCATCCAGGGTCGGGACCGGCAGCTTACAGCCGAGCGCCGCCTCCCAGGGTGCCAGGGGCACCGTGATGGTCAGGGTGTCGCCCTCCACCAGGTAAAGGGGGTGTGGCGCAAACCTGATCTGCAGGTAGAGATCGCCGGCGGGGGCTTCGCCAATACCGGGGGCACCCTGCCCCTTCAGGCGAATACGCTCACCCTCGGTAACCCCGGCGGGAATCTTCACCTTGAGCCTGCGCTGCTGCCGCACCAGGTGGCCCTGATCGTCAAATCCCGGCACCTCGTAGCTGATGGCGCGCGACTCACCCAGGAAAGCATCCTCCAGGAAAATCGCCAGGGTCAACTCGATGTCCTCGCCGCGCCGGGCATAGTGCTCGCGCGAATAGCCCTGTCGTGAGCCATGTCGCGCCTGCCCGAAAATCTGCTCGAAAAAGTCGGAGAAACCGCCCTCGAACTCTCCGCCGGAGGACTCGAAGCCACCCGCCTGCCAACCCGGCGGTGGCTGGAAAGGCCCCGCACCGCCCTGCTGGCGGATCATGTCATATTGGGCGCGCTTATCCGTGTCCTTGAGGACCTCGTAGGCCTCGGCCAGTTCCTTGAATTTCTCCTCGGCATTCTCCTCAGAGCTTACGTCAGGGTGATACTTGCGGGCCAGGCGGCGATAGGCCGCCTTGATGGTCTTGTCGTCGGCATCGGGGTCTACACCCAGTATCTTGTAGTAATCCCTGAACTCCATCCCCGGCGATCGTTCCCTTGCAGTGTCAGTACCAACGTACAGCATAGATGCAGGTGGCCGGAAATTCCACGTTCGAAAGACGCACAGCATGCCCCAATATGGGTGCGTTTCCTGTTATTCTCAGCGGCCGCAAATAATAACCCGAGAGATTCAAGCCAATGCGACAACTTTCCGGACTCGATGCCTCATTCCTGTACCTTGAGACAGCCAATGCCCCGATGCACATCTCCAGCCTGGCCATTTACGACCAGTCAACCGCTCCGGGCGGCAAAGTGCGTTTCAAGGAAATCATTGAAAACACCACCAACCGGATCAAGCGCCTGCCCATCCTGTCGCGCCACCTGTTGACCGTACCTCTGGGCCTCGATCATCCCTACTGGGTGTCGGACGGCAGCTTTGACCCGGAGTTTCATATCCGCCACATCGCACTGCCCGCGCCGGGAGACTGGCGCCAGCTGTGCATCCAGGTGGCACGCCTGCACGCCCGCCCCCTGGACCGCAGTCGTCCGCTGTGGGAAATGTATGTCATCGAAGGCCTGGACAAGGTCAGCGGCTACCCGCCGGGCTGCTTCGCGATCTTTACCAAGATGCACCACGCTGCGGTCGATGGTGCCTCGGGCATGGAAATCACCGCCGCGCTGCACGACCTCAGCCCCGACGCCCACCAGAATGCCGAGCCCTACGAGATCGAATCCAACCGCACGCCGGGGCCACTGGAGCTGGTGCTGCGATCCCAGCTCAACAATATCAGGCAGCCGTTCCGGATGATTTCAGTAGCCCGCAACACGGTACCCGGTTTTGCCCGGGCCTATGCCCGCCTGCGCAAGGGAGAGTTGCACCGGATTCCCGATGTACCCCGCACCCGCTTCAACGCGGCCGTCTCCGCCCACCGGGTTTTCGATGCCGCCAGATTCCAGCTCAGCGACATCAAGGCCATCAAGAATGCCGTACCGGGGGCCACCGTCAACGACGTGGCCATCACCCTGTGTGGCGGCGGCCTGCGCCGCTATCTCGAGGCCAAGGGCGAACTGCCGGAGGCCAGCATGGTCGCCATGGCGCCTATCAATGTGCGCGATCCCTCCGAGAAAGGCACCGCCGGCAATGTTGTATCGGCCATGGCAGTACTGCTGCGCAGCGATATCAAGGACCCGGCGGAGCGGCTGGCGGCTGTGCACCAGCATGCGATGGAGGCCAAGGAACTGGCCAACGCCATCGGTGCCAAGTCCATGACGGACTACACCCAGTTCATCCCCAGCACACTCACCGCCCAGGCGGCGCGACTGGCCAGTCGCTGGAACCTGTTGAACCAGATCAAGCCAATGTACAACTGCGTGATAACCAATGTACCCGGGCCCCAGGTGCCGCTCTACAATACCGGGGCAAAGATGTTGTCAAACCTGGGGACCGGGCCAGTACTGGACAGCGTGGGCCTGTTCCATGTGATCAGCAGTTACTGCGGCGAATTCACTATATCCATCACCTCCTGTCGCGATCTGATGCCCGATCCGGAATTTTATCGACAGTGCCTGCAGGACAGCTTCGACGCATTACTGGCTGCTACCGTAGGCAGCGCAGCAACCGGGCGCAAGGCAGCCCGGGGCAAAAGCCCGGCTAAAAAAGCCACTGCCAAAAAAGCCCGGGCCAAAAAGGCGAAAACAGCGCCACGCGCAAAAGCCCGGATCGTCGCCGCTGCAGCCAAAAAAACCGCGCGCCCGGCCAGGCCTGCGGCCAAACCAAAAGCGGCCTCCCGCAAACGCAAGACGGGCTGATCACCAACCCAGGTAAAAGGAATACCTCATGAGTAAGCGTTTCCCCATCCTGCTTGCCGGACTGGCGTCCCTGATCTGCGCCGCCAGCCCTGGCGCCGCGGAGCCGACCAGGCTGTACTGGGGCGATACCCACCTGCACACCTCCTACTCTTTCGATGCATTCCTCAACCAGAATGAGTCCGCCGACCCGGATACCGCCTATCGCTGGGCGAGAGGTCTGCCGGTCATCCACCCCTATCATCGCGCGCGCGTGCGTATCGACACCCCGCTGGATTTCCTGGTGGTATCCGATCATGCCGAGGCGATGGGAGTACTGCGGGCAGTCGTCAACCACCGGGAGGAATTTGGCGAGCTGTCCGGCTGGGCCGCGGTGAATCGCTGGATCTCGGTTACCGCGATACGGCTCGCCATGTGGGCGGGCCATGGATCCCTTGTTTTCCGGGACCTGCTGCCAGTAAAGCTGGATAACTGGGGCGAGGACCCGGTGCTCGACCCGGGTAACACACCCCTGGACGACTCGCTGGGCGATATCTCGCCGACGGTGGTCACCAGCTGGAACGAGATCATCGATGCTGCGGAGGCCAACAATGAGCCGGGGCGCTTTACCGCCCTGCTGGGCTGGGAGTGGAGTTCGATCCCCGCCGGAGCCAACCTGCACCGGGTGGTGGTCACCCCCAACGGTCGTGAGCAGGCGTCCCAGTACATGCCTTACGGCTCCGACCAGAGCCAGTACCCGGAAGACCTGTGGGCCTGGCTCGATGCGACATCCTCTCGCACCGGCAGCCAGTTCATCGCGATCCCCCACAATTCCAACATCTCCAAGGGCTATATGTTCGACGAGACCACCCTGCGCGGCGAGCCCATGAGCGCGGAATATATCCAGACCCGGCGGCGCTGGGAACCGGTGGTGGAAATGACCCAGCTCAAGGGCGACTCGGAGACCCACCCCAGCCTGTCCCCGGATGACCCTTTCGCCGGCTTTGAACCCTTTGAGTTCTACCTGCAGCAGGAATGGCAGGGCTATCGCGCCGCGGTGGGTGATTTTATCCGGCCGGCACTGGGCCGTGGCCTGCAGATCGGCAGCAAAGCCGGCGCCAACCCCTTCCAGTTCGGCCTTATCGGCTCCACTGACGCCCATACCGGCCTGTCCAGTGCAGAGGAGGAGAATTTCTGGGGCAAGATGGCTTACGACTCCGTTCCAGAAAACAAGACCGGTGACTCCCTGGGTGGCGTGAAGGCGACCGGCTGGGATATGGCGGCTGCGGGCATGGCGGCGGTGTGGGCCACAGAAAATACCCGCCAGGGTATTTTCGATGCCATGCAACGGCGGGAAGTCTATGCCACCACCGGACCCCGCATCGGACTGCGGGTGTTCGCGGGCTGGAACTTCGACCCACAGGACGCGGAATCACCTGACCTGGCAAGCCTGGGCTATGCCGGCGGCGTGCCCATGGGGGGCGAGCTTACGGGAATCGCCACGGCGCCGGGCGGCATAAGGCTGCTGATCAGCGCCCAGAAGGACCCGAAAGGCGCCAACCTTGACCGGATCCAGGTGATCAAGGGTTGGCTTGATGCACAGGGCAACAGCCGGGAAAAAATATTCGATGTGGCCTGGTCCGGCGAGCGCCTGCCACTGCCGGACGGCTCACTGCCCCCGGTTGGCAATACCACGGACGAGGCTACTGCCAGCTATACCAACTCCATCGGCGCGGCGCAGCTGGCCACCGTCTGGGAAGATCCGGAATTCGACCCGGGCCAGAGCGCGTTCTACTATGTGCGCGTATTGCAGATACCGACGCCGCGACACTCTCTCTACGATGCGGTGGCGCTGAAGATACGGGCGCCCGAACCGTACCCGGCAGAGATCCAGGAGCGCGCCTACACCTCCCCCATCTGGTATGTGCCCTGAACCGACGGAGATAAGCGCGTGCCAATGACCGTACTGGGACTGTCCGGCGCACTGAATCACGACCCTTCCGCTGCACTGTATATCGATGGCACCCTGGCAGCCGCGGCGGAGGAAGAGCGCTTCGTGCGCGACAAACACGCCAAAAACCGGCTGCCCCTTGAAGCTGCAAAATTCTGCCTGGCGCAGGCGGGCATCGAACCCGGCGCCATCGATGTGGTGGCCATTCCCTTCGCCCCCATCGCCATCACCAGGCCACACCGCTGGCACTATGCCCGGCGCTACTGGTATGCGCCGGACCGGGGTCTGGACGCACTGCTCAACGGCAACCGCCGCTACCGCCGCTACCGTGGCCGGATTATCGGCCTGCTGGAGCAACTGGGTATCGACCCGGCCCGGGTAGTCCTGGACCCGGTCGAACATCACCTCGCCCACGCCTCCAGCGCCTACCACTGCAGCGGTTTCAGCGAGAAAACCGCAATCATGGGTATCGATGGCAAGGGCGAGTACGCCACCACCTTCTTCGGCTACGGCGAGCATCGCAGGATTCATACCATCAAGGAGTTCATCGACCCGGACTCACTGGGCGGACTGTACGGCGCGATCACCGAGTTCCTCGGCTTTGACATGCTCGACGGCGAGTACAAGGTCATGGGTATGGCGCCCTATGGCGATCCGTGCAGGTACGACTTCTCCCGCCTGGCAAGCTTCGAGCAGGGCGAACTGCATATCGACACCCGCTACGCCAATGTCATCGGCCTGCGCCGCCACAAGCGCAAGGGCAGGGGCTACTACTTCAGCGACCGGCTAATAGACTGGCTGGGGCCCATGCGCGAGGGCGATGTGGCCGACGAACCCTATATACACTACGCCGCCAGCATGCAGGCCCTGTTTGAGAAACTCGCCCTGCAGATGATGGACTATTACCTGGGCGACATAATCGCGGAGACCGGCAAACTGGCCTTTGCCGGTGGCGGTGCGCTGAACGTCAAGCTCAACCAGAAGATCATCGCCCGCGAGGAGGTGAAGGAGCTGTTCGTGCAACCCGCATCGGGCGACTCGGGCACAGCGATAGGCGCGGCCGCCTATGCGTCCGAGCGGCGCGGTGTCCCGGTGGAGCAGATGAAGCATGTCTACCTGGGTCCCGCC
The DNA here is from genome assembly GCA_024642265.1 of Haliea sp. Classification (GTDB taxonomy): domain Bacteria; phylum Pseudomonadota; class Gammaproteobacteria; order Pseudomonadales; family Halieaceae; genus JARRPM01. The sequence continues at coordinate 21,918 of JAHEBL010000026.1, forward strand.
TACAGCAACCAGCAGGTGATTGCCGCCTGTGAGCAACACCCGGGCAAACCCCGGTGGCGCAGGCTCGAGAATGTGGCGGCGGATACAGCCCGGCTGCTCACCGCGGGCAACCCGGTGGCCTGGTTCCAGGGCAGGATGGAATTCGGGCCGCGCGCCCTCGGCGGCCGGTCGATCCTGGGCTGCCCAAGCAGCCCCGGCGTGGCCGACCGCATCAACGCGCAGATCAAATTCCGCGAACGCTGGCGCCCCTTCTGCCCCAGCATGCTCAGCCGGGTGGCGCCGCAGATGTTTGCGGTGGATCACCCGGCCCCTTTCATGACCTTTACTTTCGAAGTGAACGAGGCCTGGAAGACGCGGGTACCCGAGGTCGTACACCAGGACGGCACCGCGCGTGCCCAGGCGCTTGAGCCGGGGCTCAATGACGTTTACTACGCGCTGATGGAAGAGATGGAAACGCTTACCGGCAACGGCGTGGTGCTCAACACCTCGCTCAACCGCCGCGGTGAGGCGATGGTGTGCTCACCGGCGGATGCCCTGGAAATGTTTTTTGCTTCAGATCTGGAATACCTGGTGATGGAGGACATCCTGGTAACGAAGGACTAGCGCGGTGTATTGGCTGAGCGCCAAGCTGGCATTCACTGCGGCAGAAAATCCTGTTTCCTCCGGTTCAGACTGACCACCGTGTCTTCCATCGCCTGCCTGTCGTACTCGCGCAGTCCGCTCAGTATCATCCGCTTTGTGCCACGTCCGACAACATTGCCGCCCTCCACCAGATTGAAAGCCAGCCTGACCTCGCCGCGTTTGCCGTTGATATCCACCTCTTTATGGTCAATTTTCAGCGCCAGCGTCTCAATGTCGAGCCGATCCAGGTCGATACCCATGCTGTCATACATGACCACTGGCCGCTCGGGATTGATCATCACGTTCTGCTCCGCCAGCAGGGGCACCAGTATGTGAGGAAAGGTATGACCGGAAAACTCCACATAGGCGCGCGTCAGCTGGTCGATCAAAACGGTATCGCGGGTACTGTCGCCGCTGCGCCGGATGGTCAGGTACTGCTTGCCGGCGGCGTCATTGATGGACAGCTCCTGCGCCGGCTCCGGCAGCAACAGCTCAATGCCATCCACGACCATGCCGGTGAACCCGAATTCCATGTGCCGGTTAAGGCCGTACCTGGCCAGGATGATGGAAAACAGCAGGTCGCCGGGTATGCAGAAACGCCTGGCATCGACGTCGTGTATCGGATTGAAGTCGTCCGCTACCTGCTTGGCGAAGTTGCTGCCCTGCTCACGGGTAAAGCTGATTTTGCCATCGCGGGCCGTGTAGTATTGATCGATAAGCATAGTCAGGTCAGGCACGCTGGCGGAATGGGAACGGGCGCCAGTCTAGCAGGAACAGGCCTGATATCCCATGTCAGCTCCCTCACTACAGCTTGTCCCGCAGGCGGTAGTACAGCATACCCAACGCCACCAGCTGGCCGCTCAGGGCCTGGCCCAGGGGAATGCGCCAGTGCCCCACGCGCTCAAACAGATCCAGTTTCTCCATGGTACCGCCGATAGCCTCCGCCACGATCTCGCCGGCGGCGTGAGTCATGTTGACCCCATGGCCGGAATAGCCGAGGGAGTAATAGACATTGTCCCGCAGGCGACCGATCACCGGCACCCGGTTGACAACTATACCGATATTGCCGCCCCACTCGTAATCGATACGGGTGTTGCGCAGCTGCGGGAACACCTTGTGCATGCGGGGCTCGATACTGCGCCGGATACTGGCGGGGACGCGCCCGGAGTAATTGCAGCGACCGCCGAACAGAAGGCGCCGGTCTGCAGACAGGCGAAAATAATCGAGCACGTAGTTGGGGTCGCAGAACGCCATGTCCAGTGGGTTTATCTCCCGGGCCAGTGCCTCACTGAGCGGCTCGGTGGCAATGATGAAACTGCCCGCAGGAAATACCTGCCCGGACAGCTGCCGGGTTTCTATCTGCTGGTAGGCATTGCCCGCCAGCACCACGGTCGCGGCTTTCACACGTCCGCCGGGTGTGGTGACCACGGCTTGCGCACCGTGTTCAATGGACAGCACCTGGCTGCCCTCAAACAGGCGCACTCCCAGGCCAGCCGCCGCGCGGGCTTCGCCCAGACAGAGGTTGAGGGGGTGGAGGTGGCCGCTGCGCTGGTTGATTAGACCACCGATATAGGCGTCGCTGCCAATGACCGAACGCATATCCTCCGCGGCCACCATACGAATAGCGTCAGCGAAACCACGCCGCGACAGCTCTGCGTAATGGTCTTCGAAAGCGCGCATATGGCGCGGCTTGAGAGCGACGTCCATATAGCCGTATTTGAAATCACAGTCGATGGCGTATTTCTCGACCCGCTCGGCGATGACGGTATTGCCGAGCCAACCAATGTCCCAGATCAGGTCCCGCGCCGCCTGACCGAGGCGTTTCGCCATAAGCTCCTCACCACTGAAGCCGCCTATGACCTGTCCGCCGTTGCGACCGGAGGCACCCCAGCCTATCCGGTTCTGCTCCAGAACCACTACCGAGTAGCCGCGCTCGGCGAGGCTCAGGGCGGTGGCCACACCCGTGAAGCCGCCACCACAGATACAGACATCCGCTTCGATCTGCCCCGTGAGCGCCGGGTAGCCCGGGTCGGGATTGCGGGTGGCTGCGTAGTAGGAATCGGGGTAGGACTGACCAGTCACCGGGAAAGCACTCCAGGGGTACCATGAGTAGATCGGGAAACCGCCCGCAAGGCGGGCGTTCGATCCGCAGAGAAACCATCACCGGGAAACTCGCACAGTCGAATTGAGTCGCTGAAGTCGCGCGGGGCAAAACAACAAAGGGCAAGCCGATAGTTGGCAAAGGGCTGCAACAGGCCATACCAGGCAACGGTGGTCGCTCCCGGCGCCAGCGGGACGATACTGCCGGGTGAACTTCCGGCCGACAGGGTCTGCGGGTACTCCAGGTCGAAACCGGTAGTTTCGAGCTCGAGCCCGAGGGATCCGCCGGCAGCCTTGATGCGGGCTTCCTTGAGCGTCCAGTAATCGTAGAATCGATCGCTGCGCTGCTCCGCCGCGCAGGCCTGCAGTTCGGCCACCTCCGCGGCCCGGAAAAAGCGACGGGCCAGCGTCATCACATCACGGCCGGGATCGCAGTACTCAATATCGATGCCAACAGCCGCGCCGTCACTGACGGCCATGGCCAGCCAGTCGCCGCTGCCGCTGACGTTGAAATCCAGCGCCAGTGACGGCCAGGCCAGCGCCGGCTTGCCCTGCGTGCCGCGGCTAATCGTCAACCGGGCAGGGGCTGTATCGGTGTAGTTTGACAACACCCCGCGCATGAATGTGTCGGAGCTGTGTACGGCCTGTCGCGGGCACAGCCACAGGTGAAGCTCACCCGAAGCGGGTGGCGCAAGCGCATCAAAGGCGCTGGATTTGCTTGCCGATGGCGCGGTCACGCAGCTTCCAGAACAGACTCACGGGGTTCACTACCACGATGAATATCCGGCGCAAACGCCCCTCGGGACAATCGATGGCACGCACGGCGTGCCAGGCGTGGTCGGTGCGCAACATCAGCGAACTGTAATTGCCTATGGACTCGCACTCGTAGGCAGCATCGAACTCGTCAAAGTCGGGTGCGGAGTTGTAATCAAGGCGACCGCCGTCGTCGAGCACCAGGGTGGAGCCACCCCAGGCCGGGTCCCAGTCATCTTTTGAATTGAAGTAAAACAGGTGAGAGCCGTGTTCGCGCCGCGCATCGCAGTGGGGCGAGACGTCGCAACCGGAGGGGGTGTAGTGCCAATGGAACCGGAACTCGATCTTTTTCGCCCCCAGCAGGCGCGCCACCTCATTGCGGTAGGCATCGCTGCGCAACTCGCCGATAAACTCCTGCCAGGGTTGCGGTACCGGCATACCCGGCACGTATTCGAGCGAGTAACGGTCGTGCGGGGCCTGCCCCGCCCGGCGCTCGTAGCCGAAATTGTGCTTGAACATGTCCAGCGGCGGCATATTCGCCAGCAGCTCCTGGAAGCCCGTCTCGGTCAATACGCCTTCGTGATTGTAATAAGGATAGGGTTTGGTCTTGAGAAATTCAGCCCGATCCAAACTGCGCAGTTGCTCGATATCAAGGTACTTCATGCAGCCCTACTTGCCAGTGGCGGTGTCCGCGCCAACACCTCGAAGGCGTCATGGCGCACGTGGTTCTTGCTGATCTCGTCGCGTACCAGTTGCTCGGTGACATGCCCGCAATCCAGGCACTCCTGCAACAGGCCAAAGAAAAATGCTTCCTGCTGTTTGTCCGGGTGTTCATGGTAGCGACCCAGCAGGCCGTACTCACCGAAGACATTGGCACGCAGCCGGTTCAGCGATGCCAGCAGGGGCTTGTCCTTGAACTTGTCCGCCGGCGTGAAATCCACCGGCAGGCCGGTTTTCCAGGGTTGGGTGCGCCGCTTGGTGTTGTGCAGCAGGCGGGTATTGGCGTCGAGGTGGTCGAAGTCGTTCCAGCAGTCCTCGAGATAGCCGATAGTGGCGGGGTCCTCGTAGGCCAGCACCATCCATTCCTTGTAGTCCTTCCCGGAGCTGAACAGCTCGCCGAAGGTCTGCTCGGCGTCCCAGTGTCGCAGCCTGGCGCAGTCGAGCAGCATCACGCTGGTCGCCACCTGGTAGCCCTTTTCGGACTTGCCGGAACGGTGTCGGCCCATCACGGCCGCGCCGCCCATGTCGCGGTCCAGCAACTCGTTGATATCGCCGACCGCGAACACGTCGGGATCGGTAACCACAGCCCTGCCCTGCCAGTTCATCAGTTTCGGCGGCAGGAAACGCAGCGGGGTAAACGACTGCAGGTCATCCATATGCCATACACGGGTGGTGCCCCCGCGCAGAAAGCTCTGACCCTCCCTGGCGGCGAGAAAGGGGTGATCGCGGGTGTGAATGAAGCGTACATCAAACTGGTCGGGGTGGCGGGAGTTGCGGCGGTATGAGTACTCGGACACCAGTGCACCCAGCCACTGGCGCTCATTGGTATGAATGAATACACACTTTTCCATCTGTCAGCCCTTTGCCTGCTCGGCTGCGGTATACCCGAAAACCGGTAACAGGCGCGAATCTACCATTGCATCCAGCTCTGCCACTTGATCGTCATCAAAGTAATCGCGGTAGCCGCCCACCTTGGCCTTGCGTACCTTGAACGTATTGGGATCGTTGACATCCTTGGCCTGCACGCGGCTGCCGCTGCGCCAGAAATAGTTTTCCTGCTCCTTCTTGCGCAGGTTTTCAACCGAGGCGAACTCAGCGGTGTCGCGCAGGTATTCCTCATTGGCTTCCATACCCAGGAATTCGACGATGCGACCCATTTCCCGCTCCGGGCTGGCGCGCAAGTCCTCGTAGCGCACCACCAGCAGGTTTTCGATTTTCGGCAGCTCCCGCGCCCAGTTGTTCATGAACTCGATAATATGCGACAGGCCCTGGTTCTCGTCCTTCACGAATTCGTACACCGAGATATTGGCCTCGTGCTCCGGGTACTTGTTCATGGCCTTCTTTTCCGGGCGCATGCGGTACTTCCACTGGAAAAACTGCGATACGGCGACATCGATGGGATTGCGCACCAGCAGCACGGTTTTCTTCTTGTAGAAATCCTTCTTGGAATCGACATTGCCCGTGTAACCACGCAGGTAATTGTCGTGGGTAAAGAAAATTTTGGGGATGTCCTTGTTGAGACGGGTGTAATTGTCAAAACCCATCAGGATGTTATCCGGCAACTTGTAAACCAGCTGGTAGTAGCGGGAGATCATCACCCTCACCCAGGTGCGTCCGCTCTTGCCATAGGATGCAAAGATGTATTCGCAGCGGTTATACTTCCAGAACTCCTCGCGCCCGCGGCGCCAGCGCTCCAGCTCATGCGCCTTGGCTTCGGGCAGGAATATGGAAATCGCGCGAACCAGCCACTTGGTCAGTCGCTTGATAATCATGTGCATGATATGAGTACCTATTCCCCTGATCGGGGCAGACGAAGTGGCGAAGGTTATAGGATGATCGGGGCATTCTCAATATCAGGTGGTATTTTTAACGGCTTTCGATCAGCCTTCGCAAGTATCTGAAATTTATGGATTTCAAGGCATTTCAGCGATTCCTGTTGGAGCGGGGAATGGTGTACTTTTACGCCGTTTTCATCGCCGGCTACTTCCTGCTGCCCATGGCGTCGGGGCACCGCAAGGTCTACTACGTGCTGGTGCTGCCCGCCGTCCTCGCACTGTGGCGCGAACTGGCGCAGTTTTACCGCAATAACGCGCTCGCGCAGCTGTTATTGCTCTATAGCGTCTACATGATGTGCAGCCTGGCGTGGACCGCCGACTTTGCTCCTGTGCCGGCACTGCAGGCGCTCGGCTACGCACTCTGCGTGCTGAGCTTCTGCTATATCAGTGGATACCTGTGGGTAAGGCAGGCCGACCGGATGGATATGCTGGCCCATCGCGCCACCTGGCTCGCAGCAGCGGCGGCCGCGGTATCGATCGTGGCCTGGTACCTGCAAAACCCCTTTCCCGCGTCCCGGCTGGAACCCCTGGGTGTGATGCACCACCAGAACAAGGCGGCCTCCGCCTATGGCGTCTTCCTGGTACTGTGCATGCACTATGTGTTTACGCAACGGGGACGTGAAAACCGGGTGGTGTACTCGTTGCTGGCGCTGGTCCTGCTCAGCCTTGTTGTCTTCACCCAGTCGCGCACGGCAATGGCCGGCGTCAGTGTTGGCCTGATTGTCCTGCTCGGCTACCGTGCGCTGGGAGTGGCCGCGGCCGGCGTGGCCACCATGTGGGCCCTGATGGCCGCCAACCCCAATATCTGGCTGCACCGGGTGGGCGACTTCTCCTTCCGGCCGGGTATCTGGCAACAGGTGCTGACGGACATGCAGGATTACTGGTGGTTTGGCCACGGCTACCTGATCAACCCGAAGGTCCAGGCCTATGGCAAGTTATTCGACCACGCCCACAACAGCTACCTGGCCACACTGCGCGATGGCGGACTGGTGGGCCTGGCGCTGCTGCTGGCGATACTCACCGTCGCCGCCTACCAGGCCTGGCAGTTGTATCGGGCGCGCGGGGAACGAATCTACCTGGCGCTACTCCTATATGCTATGACATCTGTTGCCATGGATTACGACCGCCTGCTGGTTCAACCCAAGGAGCTGTGGCTGTTCTTCTGGCTGCCCGTGGCGCTTATCATGGCCGTCTACCCGGTCAGCCAAGCGCCGGCAACCGTTCGCTACCCTGGACATAATCAATGACTGGACTGACCCGCAACTCCCTCATGTGCTGCCTGCTCTCGGCGACAGCCCTTGCCAGCCTGCCGGCCGCGGCCGCGGAAGAAAACCAGACTGCGCGGCCTCCACTGCCGGCGTGGCAGATCCTGGAATACGAACAGCAGGCGTTCTTCGTAACCGCCAGCTCGCGGCTGGAGCTTCGCCCGGACAGCGAAGACGCAGGGCGCTGGCAGCTGAGCGCCGACAGCTCGGTGGCGAGCAACTCCGAGTCAGTGGCACTGGACCTGGCGGCGGCGGACGGCCGCGTGCTGCACCGGTCCCGCTTCAGCAAGGGCAAGGAACAGCGCTACAAGACCTATGATTTTCTGCCCGCACACATTCTGCGGGTGCGCCAGGACCCGCCGCCCAAAACCACCCTGCCGCCCGCCGAGTGGCCGGTGAGCAGTCGGCATGAGATCCCCTACCCAGCCGCTGCAGGCGCGGTGGTGACCGACGCCTACGCCCTGATCGACCTGGCGGGGCGCTTCCTGGACTCGGATGAGGCCTCGGCGCAGGTAGTGGTCAATACGGAGTTCAATTTTTACCGGGTGCAGATGAGCCACAGCGACGGCCCCGCCATCAAGGTGAATTACCGGGTCGCCGGCGCATCCGCGGCGGTATCCGGAAATCAGCCTACCCGGGGCGTCACGCTGCAGGTCAGCCCGCTGGGCGAACCGGCGGAAAAGCCCGACTTCAGCCTGCTGGGCCTGGACGGCAAGGGCGACATTACCGTGCTGTTTGACACGATCAACGGTCTGCCGGTGCAGCTGCGCGGGACCGCACCACGGATCGGCAGTGCCGAGATCAATCTGAAGGCGGTGACGCTGCGGGAAGCCGCTGAGTGAGCAGGGTCGTCGGCCCGGTAGGGCTGATCAGCAACCCGGGCAGCGGCCATAATCGCGACCAGTTCGAACGCATACATGCCCGGATTGCCCGCTGCCCGGCCATCCACCACGTCGTCACCCACAGTCCCACCGAGGTAGGACCCGCCCTGGCGGAGTTCGCCCGGCTGAAAGTCGGCGTACTGGCAATCAACGGAGGCGATGGTACCGCCTCGGCCATACTGGGCGAGTTGCTGGAGGGTCGCCTGTTCGAAACGCCCCCGCTCATCGTGCTGCTACCCGGTGGCACCGCCAACATGAACGCCGGCGATATCGGCGTGAGCGGCTCCCTGTGGAAAGCCACTGAACGCTTCTGCAACTGGTGCGAGGGCGACCGCGCAACCGCGGGGATGATTGCGCAGCGGGCGCTGATGCGGGTAGCGACCGACACCGGACAGCCGGCCCGCTATGGGATGTTCCTCGGCGGCGGCGCCATTATCCAGGGTACGGAGTACGCCCACCGGGAAGTGCACGCCCGGGGCCTGCGGGATGATTTCAGCCTCGCCCTGACCACCTTGCGTACCGTGTGGGGGGTGTTGCGCAACGACCCGGCTTTCAACCGCCATGTCACCATTGAGCTGGGGCTGGATGACAATAAGGCTGCCACCTACGACACCCTGATCCTAGCGATCAGCACATTGCAGCGCCTTGCCTTCGGCATGCGCCCGTTCTGGGGGTCCGGTCCAGGCGCGATCCGCATCACCCTGTTCCAGCAGGGCTGCAGCCGTTTCGCGCGCACCTTCATCTCGATTGTGCGGGGCCGGCCCAACCGCAACGCGGTTCCCGCATCAGGCTATATCAGTCACAATGCCAACCTGATACGCCTGCAACTCGACGGCAAACTGAACCTTGACGGGGAAATACTGGTGGCAAACGGTCCGGTCGAAATCAGCGCCAGCAGCCCCCTGGACTTCATCACCCTGTGAGCGTTTACCCGCATGTGGAGGGCCCCGACGCCACCAGCGACCCCGCCCTGGCGAAACTGCTGGAGCAATTGCGGACGCGTCACCACGACGCCGTCTGCGCCACCCTGCTGTACGGCTCATGCCTGCGCAGCGGCGACATCTACGACGGCCTGCTGGATCTATACCTGATCTGCGACAGCTACCGCGCCGCCTACCGGAAACCCCTGCTGGCCGCCGCCAACTGGCTGCTGCCGCCCAACGTGTTCTATGCTGAGCTGAAGCTGGCGGACAAAACCCTGCGCAGCAAGGTGACCGTCATCTCCCTGCGGGATTTCCGGCGCGGCTGCTCCCGCGCCTGGTTTGAGTCGTATATCTGGGGCCGCTTTGCCCAACCGACCCGCATTGTTTACAGCCGCGACGCGCAAACCCTGCGGGAAATGGAGCACTGCCTGCTGCAGGCGTCCGGCACCCTGTTGCACAACACACTGCCGGTACTGCCCCAACAGGGCACGGTCACCAGCCTGTGGCAACAGGCCCTGGCCCTGAGCTACTCGACCGAGTTGCGCACCGAGCGCCCGGGCAGGGCCTCTGAGCTGGCCCTGGCCGCGGCAGACTTCTATGCCGCCGTCACCCGGCAACTCTGCCCCTCGCTTGGCTTTGGCTTTACGGTGTATGATGACGGCGGCCAGATGAGATACCGCAGCGAACCTACCGGGGCCCGGCAACTGCTCACCCGGATTGCCTGGTCATTACGCCGGGGCCAGGGGAAACTGCTCTCAGTGATGAGACTGGTTAAAGGGTTGTTTACGTTCGAGGGGGGACTGGATTATATCGCGTGGAAACTGGAACGGCATTCCGGGGAGAGCATCGTTATTCCCGACAGGGTCAGACGAGCGCCGCTCATCTACCTGTGGGGATTCTTCTGGGGCCTCTACCGCCGCGGTATTTTCAAGTAGCGCATGACCACCAACCCCGCCCCCGACCAACGGGTAGCCATCTGCGTCTGCACCCACAATCGCGCAGAAGTACTCAAACGGCTGCTGCTGACGCTTCTCGATATTGAGCTGGGCAGCTACGACCCCGCCGGTGTCGAACTGATTGTCATCGACAACAACCCCAATTCCGCGACCCGCGATATTTGTGAGCAGACCGGTTCCAGCCTGCCCATCAATGTCCATTACACCACCGAGCCGGAGCCCGGCATTACCTACGCCCGCAACCGCGCCGTGGCAGTGGCGCTGGAACGGGGCGCCGGGTTCGTCGCTTTTCTCGACGATGACGACGTACCCCAGGCCGACTGGTTGCTGCAACTGCTGCAGCGCCAGCAGGAGACCGGGGCCGACCTGGTATTCGGCAGCTGGATACTGGACGAACAGATGCCGGACTGGGCCCGGGAGTCGGGCATTTTTCGCTCACCTACCAAGACCAAGCAGGACAAGAAAGGCGGTCGCTACGGCCTCCCGGACTGCGCCTCCACCTGCAACCTGCTGGTCAGTAAAAACATCCTGACCCGGGTCGGTGCTGTGGGCCCGATATTCTCCCATGCCTTCTGCAACAGCGGCGGCGAGGACAAGGACTTTTTCATCCGCGCCCATCATATGGGCGCCAGCCTGGCGTCGGCGGAAAAATCCATCATTCACCGCATCCACGGGCCCGAGCGCTACACCGCCCGCGGACTGATCAGGCGCGGCTTCAAGAACGGCTGCTCACAGGTCAACATGGCCCGCTACCACGGCGATGGCCAGCGCATGCTGAAGCTGCTGTTGACCGCCCTCGCAAAAATGCTTATCTCATTGATTGTATTGCCTTTTTCTGTCTTCTCAAAGAGTATGTTCATGCACAGCCTGTACCGTATGGCCAAGGCTGGCGGCGTGCTCTACACCACCGTTACCGGGCGCAGTATCAAGTACTATTCACGCTGAAAGTACCCCCCGCAAAATGGCAAAAAAGGGCCTGTTCCATTATAGTTGCCGGGTGTAAAACGGACCCCGCAACCTTATGAAAGCCTGCGTATTCATCCAGACTAACCAGAAGCAAATCACCGGCGCCATCGTGGCCGAGCACGCGCTGCGCCGCTACTCGGCCAACAACGACAAGTTCGACGTGCAGATCATGGACAGCCGGGATTACCCCATGTTCGCCGCCCACGAGGGGCAGGAATACCTGCGCGACGGCGTCAAGCGCACCTGGCTGAACGACGACCTGCAGTCCTTCACCCCCACCCGCTTCATGCCGCCCAAGCTGATGGGCTACGAGGGACGGGCGGTGGTCATCGACCCGGATATCTTCGCCGCCGCGGACATCTGGGAGCTGCTCAGTCGCGACATGCACGGCAAGGCCATCATGTGCCGCATGCGCTCCGGCCCCAAGGGGCTGGTGGACCGCTGCATGGCCAGCAGCGTGATGCTGCTGGACTGCGCCAGGCTGAAGCACTGGGATGCCGAGCGCAGCTTCGAGGCCATGTTTGATTTCACCCAGGACTACCAGCCGTGGATCTGCCTGCGCGAGGAAGACCGCAGCACCATCGACTTCTTCGAACCCGAGTGGAACGATTTCGACAAGTTCACCAGCGCCACCAAAATGCTGCATACCACCCGGCGCAAGACCCAGCCCTGGAAGACCGGCCTGCCCACCGACTGGCGCCCTGCCGAGCGTTTCCGCCTGTTTCCGCCGGTGGCCTGGGTGATGCGCGCGCGTCGCAAACTGTTCGGCGAGTACGCCTTCCTGGGCAACTACAAGCAGCACCCCGACCAGAACCAGGAAGACTTCTTTTTCGGTCTGCTCAAGGAATGCGTGGCCAGCGGCAGGATCACCGAGGAGTTCCTGCGCAATGAGATGGCACTGAACCACGTGCGCCACGACGCCCTGGAAGTGCTGGCCAGGACACCGGATCTGCCGCCAGCCCCGATCCACCCCCTCAGCGCGCTGTCAAAAGCCGCCTGACGGCAGCTGCCGTCCGCTCCAGCTCCAGCGCCGCCAGGGAATCCGCGGCGCGGCTGCCCCCTGCCGGTTCGCGTATCTCCGCAGCGGCGGCATCGATGCCCGCCTGTTCCAGCCACCGGGCCCGCCCGCTGTCCACCAGCTCCGACTGGATGTTGCCGATGTCCCGCCGCATGCGCTGCGGGCCCAGGCGCATCGCCAGGCGGTGGCTCAGCGGCTTGTAACGATAGTTGTGCGCCAGCCGCCACCAGGGCCCTGAACCGTCCCCGACATCAAAAATATACAAGGGCCGCCCCATGGCCGCCGCCTCACCCAGCATGGACATGGACTCGCCTGTGACCACAAAAGCGTCGGCAAGGGCCAGCAGGCCCCGATAGGGATTGCGGTCGCCGCTGCCCCAGCGATAACAGTAATTGGGTACGGTCAGCTGCCCCTGCAGGGCATCTGCCGCCGCGACCGGCGTGCGCGGGCTGTCGGTCACCAGCAGCGCACCGCCGCAACTGGCGGCCAGCTGGTTGGCCAGGCTTCCCAGGCGCTCGCCCTTGGCGGCGGTGAGCACGAAGCGGCCACTGTCGCCCCCTACCAGCAACGCAATCCAGGGGCGCGGCAAGCCGGCAATCTGGGGGCGCAGGCTCTCGCCGTCGGCCTGCAGCTGGGCCCGGGAAAGGCGGTGCAGGGGCAGGCTGTTGTGCAGGATATTGTCCTGGCGCGGCAGGAAATACTGGGGAGTGGTCACCAGCAGGTCCCAGTTGTCCAGGCCGGCCCAGGGGCGCCCCATGTGAACGAGCAGGGTTCTGTCACCGGATTGCCGCCTGATCCAGCGAGCCACCGGCTCGTTGCGTCGGCCGGCACTGATCACCAGGTCGGGCCAGGGTGGCTGGAGCGCGCTGGATGCGCCCCTGTCGATGCCCGCCAAGCTCGGACCGGCACCCAGATGGACGAGCAGTTCCCAGGGCCGGGCCCGGATCTGCTTTTCCTCGTAGCCGTAGCCAAGCTCCTCCGCCAGGGCGAGCACCTGGGTATTGTCACCGGCCTTCGCGCCCAGCAGGCACCAGACCGCGACCTGTTGATTTCTCTCCAAAATATTGCCAAACCCTGTCGTTTATCTGGTTCTGCGCCAGCGGTAAACTACCACACTAATCCGTCCAGGGAAGACAGACTTTGAAACCGACCGTTTTCATCCACACCAACCACAAGCAGAAGCTGGGTGCGGTGGTGAGTCGCTACTCCCTGCAAAAAAATTCCGCCCACGCCGACCAGTTCGATGTCAGGTTTATCGAGGTGAAAGACTTTCCCTGCATGGCCGAGCGGGAGGGTCAACTGTATTTGCGTGACGGCGAAATGCGGCCCTGGCTCAACAATGACCTGCAATCCTTCACCCCATTGCGCTTCGCCCCACCCCAGCTGATGAATTACGAGGGCCGGGCGGTGATTATCGATCCCGACGTGTTCGCCCTGGGAGACGTGTGGGAACTGCTCAACCGGGACATGGGCGGCAAGGCCATCATGTGCCGGCCCAAGTCGGGGCGCAAGGGGCGCAAGGGCGCCTTCGCCAGCAGCGTGATGCTGCTGGACTGCGCCAGGCTCAGGCACTGGCGCTTCGAGGAGAACTTCGCCGAGATGTTCAAGCCCTCGAAGCGCGACTACATGGACTGGGTGTCACTGAAGCTGGAGGACCCTGCCACCATCGGCCTGCTCGAGAGCCAGTGGAACGACTTCGACAACCTCACCGAGCAGACCAAGCTGCTGCACAACACCAAGCGCAAAACCCAGCCCTGGAAAACCGGCCTCAAGGTGGACTACCGCCCCGCCGACACCTTCCAGCTGTTCCCCCCCCGCCACTGGCTGCGCCGCGCCCGCCGCGCCCTGTTCGGCGAGTACAAGTTCGCCGGCACCTACGACGCCCACCCGGATCCCAACCAGGAAAAGTTCTTCTTCGGCCTGGTGA
>JAHEBL010000027.1 GCA_024642265.1 Haliea sp.
CCTTCTTCAGCACCATCGAATCGGTCGGCCTCTACTGGCACATGGTCGACCTGCTCTGGCTGTTCATTTTTCCCTTACTTTACTTACTGGGCACATGATGGAACACGTCAGTTCGCGACAGGCAGTTTGCGCATGGCTATTCCTGGCCATTGCCAGCCTGCTGACCGCCTGGGTGGCGGACGGCGGGAGCGTGGTCGGGCGCTGGACAGTCATCGCGATCCTGCTGATCGCACTGTTAAAAGCGCGAGTCGTGATCCTCTACTACATGGAGGTCCGGTGCGCCCCGTGGCAGCTGCGCCTGGCGTTCGAGGCATGGGCAGCGCTGGTGACGTTGGTGATTGGGGTGCTCTGGCTGGTACAGGGAGCCCCCGGGTTTCGAGTCGGGTAGGTCCGTCTCATTTGTTTGGCTGGAAAATTGATAACGAGGAAAGGTGTTATGAGAGCGATAGACAACGACCCGATGTTCAGGAAGTCCATGGTGTTCTGCGGCTGGACAGGTTTTGCCTGCATATTCTTTTTCATCATCGGGGGAGTCATGCTGGGCGGGATGTTACCGCCGCTTTTCAACTCTGCCGAACCCGCGGCAGAGTTTGCCAGGAAAGTTACTGAGCACGCCTTCTCGCTGCGGCTGGGTTCGGCCTTCATGGTGCTCTCCTTCGCGATGTTCGGCACGCTGGGGGCGGGCATCGCCGCCCAGACCCGGCGAACGGAGGTCAACCCGGTGTTTTCCATCATGCAGGGGGTTTTTGCCGCGGCCGCCATGACGATCGGCGTGCTGGTGGCATTCGCCTGGGGGCTGGCCGCGTTCAGACCGGAACTGTACCACCCCTCCATCATCGTCACCTGGATCGACTTCGCCTACTTTATGGCCCTGTTTTCCGTGCCGCTGTTCGGCGGCTGGTGTGTCGTCATTGCCCTGCCCATTTTCTGGTCAGAAGAGGGCAGGGAACCGTTTCCCCGCTGGGTCGCCTATGCCAATCTCTGGGCCGCACTGCTCTATGCCCCGGGGATGCTGATTATTTTCTTCAAGGACGGCCCATTCTCGTGGCACGGCATCGTTGCGCTCTGGATACCCTACATCGCCTACTTTGGCTGGATCGCGGTGATGTCCTATGCGCTGCTGGCGGCTGTCAAGGAAACGGGTGATGAGCCTGTCATGACAGCCGCCGCGGCCTGATGCTCGACGGCGTCTCAGAGGCAAGGGGAGAGGCAGCACTGTCCTCCTCCGACACCGCCCGGACTAACCCGGCGCGCAACCACATCCCTGGCGAGATTGGCATCTGGTTGTTCGTTGCCGGTGACCTGCTGGTCTTCGCGGTGTTTTTCATCGTCATCGCGCTGGGGCACGTGCAGCAACCGGAGGTCTTTGCCCAGGGACGCGCTTTGCTCAACATGTGGGTCGGCGTGCTGAACACCTTGCTGCTGCTGACCGGGTCCTGGTTCGTCGCGATTGGTGTCGACAAGTGCCGGACGACCAGCAAGCCAGTCGGCAGCCATTATTTCGCGCTGGCCATACTCTGTGGCGTCGCATTTGCCGCCAATAAAACGTTCGAGTGGGGCGGCAAGATCTCTGCAGGCTTCACCCCGGCGACCAATGACTTCTATATGTACTTCTTCATCTTTACGGGCATCCACCTGTTACACGTCATCGTTGGCATCGGCGTACTCCTGCTGGTTCGCAGCGTGAGCAGGCGACCAGCCCTGGCACGGCGGGACATCGCCACGATGGAGAGCGGCGCGACCTTTTGGCATTTGGTCGATCTGCTGTGGATCGTGCTGTTCGCCCTTTTTTACCTCCTCTGACAGGTACGACAGATGAATCGAGGAAAGACCGGTGTATTGAGTGACGCGACGACTCTCGCCTGGTTGATACTGGTGGTTGCGACCGGTCTGGGGTGGTGGTTGGGCCAAACGGGTCAGGCCAGCACCCGGGGCGCAGCCCTGGCAACCAGCGGTGTGATCATTGTCGCCTTCCTCAAGGTCTGGATTGTCGCGTTCCAGTTCATGGAATTGCGTTACGCACCGCGCTGGCTGCGGCACGCTTTTGATGCATGGATAATCGTTATTTGCCTTGCGATCCTGGTGATCTGCCTCAGATAGCTCAGTAGCTGTCATCCAACGCTGGTTGGCCGTATCCCTGATCGCTCTCGCAACTTCTTACCGAAGCCAGGCTGTGCGCGGTCCCTGACTTCGGCGCCAGGCGTTTCCAGTCTGTTTTCCAGGAAGTCAAGGAACTGTAAATGGTTGCCGGTGCAGTCTACCGGGCGTCTTACGCGCTCGATTGGTGGATTGTCTGCTCGAGCCCGAATGGTATTAGAGGATGTCCGCTTGTTATATCAGACTTCACCCGCCGCACTCCGCCACCACAAGAGTCTCTGGTAGAGCCGCCTTGAGTTCATCCAGTTGGTCGCAGCTTAGCGGATTTTGAACCAGAACAAGTTCCTGCAAGGATGTTAGCGGGTAGAGCGGGGTGACGTCGTCAACTGCGTTGCCGACAATGTTGAGAATTAGCAGTGCCTGCAAACCAGTGAGCGGGCCCAGGTCCGTCACATTGTTGTACCTCAGAATGAGCTGCTGCAATCCGGTCAGGACGGCCAGTGGTCTGATATCGTCGATCCGATTGTCCTCCAGGTAGAGCCCCTCTAGCCTGGCCAGGCCTGCGAGGGGACTGAGGTCACTGATAAGCTGGCCGTGTATGCTCAGGGACGCCAGATTTGTCAGGCCAGCCAACGGACTGATATCGCGGATATAGCGCGGCGGCTCGCCATAATCGAGTTCGGACCAATGGATCCGCAATTCTTTCAAGTTAACGAGCCCGGCAAGAGGTTCCAGATCGCTCACGTCACTGTTGGTTAACGTGAAAGACTCCAGGCCAGTCATCCCCGCTATCGCGGCCAGCCCTGTTTCGCCACAGCTGCATCTAATAGAAAGCCTTGTCAATTGCGTCAGAGGTGCCAGAGGGTCTATAGGAACAGGCGTGCTCAGAACCAGATCGCGCAGGTTGATCAGAGCAGCCAATGGCGTCAGGTCAGTACAATCAGGATAGCAGGCCAGCTCCAGCGCCTGCAGGCTGGTGAGGCTGCCCAAAGTAGTGAGGCCTGACTGAAACCTTACCCAGAGTGTAAGCTCTGTCAGTTCCGCGAGCTCAAGCAGTGGACTGAGATCAGTTATCTCATAGTTTCCGGATATGTCGAGGGTTTCGAGTTCCTGAAGTCCGCTAAGTGGGCTCAAATCGCTTACCTGATTTCCGTATAGATTTAGTCTCCTGAGCTTGGTCAGTTCAGCGAGCGGTCCCAGGTCCCTGACCTCTCCAACAGCACAGGTTTCGCAGCCAAAAACGTCGAGGGATAGGTTCCTCAGGTTGGTCAAACTGGCCAGTGGGCCCAAGTCGCTGATCTTGTCACCGCTCAGTGAAAGCGTAGAGAGCCTGGTCAGGCCTGCCAGGGGTTTGAGATCTGTAATTGTATTGCCTGAACGTCCCCCACCCAGTTCCAGTGTCTCCAGTCCGGTCAACCCTCGCAGCGGCTCAAGATCGGTGATGTTGCAGCCAACAAAATCGAGTAGTGTTAACAGGCTCGGGGAAGACTCGGCAAAGGCCTGCATACCCTCGAGTGAGTCAATGTCTCTCAGCTGGCAGATGATCTGCGTGACCTCAGAAACATAGGTCCAGCCATTCGCCTCTGCTTGCTCTGCAACGCAGGAAGCCAGCTCGCTATCGGAAAATACGACACTTGATATCAGGGTTTGAGGGGGCGGCGTCGAGCTGCGGTCATCGTCGCTGTTATCGCAACCGGCAAGCAGCAGCAGAATTACAACAAGTAACCCGGTGAGCTTGCATTGCATTGTGGATGTGCCTCGGCAACGGTTCGGGTTGCCGCCGACTGACTGGATTGTCCTTGAGCAGTGATCGAAATATAGCTCTAAACCGGGAAATTACCAGAGCCAACTTCTGGTATTTCTGTTCATTCCGGGAAAAACGCCAAACCAGGAAACAGCGGCAGACAGATTTGCCGTCGCCGGGCTTTCACCCTGGATACACCCGGCAACCTGGTTCTGTTTCCGGCAGATCGGTTGGGCAGCCGCCTGCTTAGAAAGTCCTCTTCACGGTCAAGGAGATGTTGTCTCGATCGTTCAGGGGACCCGTCGTACCCGGGTACGAGGGGCCGAAATACGCGCTGTACTTGGCGTCCACGATCCACTGCTCGTCAATCAGGAAGGAGACCCCAACGCTGGCGTTACCCAACTCCTCTTCAAGCACGGATCCCTGGGGCGGCTGCTCGCCATCTATGCTGTAGGCCACGGTCAACGGCACCGACAAATCCCAGCCTGGGAATACCTGGTACCAGGTGGGTTTGAATACCGCGGCGATCTGGGTTGTGACACGGCCCTTGTGCATATCCACGTCGGCATATTGCTCATTTTTCGTGTATTTCTCCAGCCAACTCGTGGTGTACTCGACAATCCAGCTACCCCCATCCCACAGCCCCCAGTCCGCGTTAAGGAAACCCACCCCATTGATAACCACGCCCCAGATGTCGCCGGTTGCGCCGGGGTAGTCATCGGGATCGGGAGAATAATCGGCGGGGGTTCCGCCCGCGAATGCACGGGTAAGGGATGCGGTGAAATCCGGGTTGAGGCCCGCATTTTTCCTGTAGGCGATATCCATGCCGAAACTGATATCAAACGCCTCCTTGTTGAAGGCGATGCCGAAGGTTTCGACGTCTTTCTTGAATACCCAGCCCCATTCACCTATCACGGCTGCATTGGCGCCACCCTCATCCCAGGGCCTGGCAAATTGGGCGACCTTCGCCGGATCTACACCACCCAGGGTGCCATAGACACCTGCCACGGTGCGGTCAGAGCCATTGATATAGACCAAACTGGTCTCCAGCTCCCAGGGCTCGATGTAGTATTGCAGGTTAAAACCGTATTCCCCGGAGTCCTGGACCTTATTGTCCCTGACCTTGAAACACTGCCGCTGTGAGCCGGGCTCGCCATTGGGACCAAAAGGGCCTCCAGCGGCCAGCACAAAACACTGGCTGTTCTCGGTGAGCACCTCGACCGGGCTCCAGTAGGTACCGGTTTCCGGGTTGCGGTTGAGTACATGTTCGAATTCATAGTAGCCGTTGAGGGCCAGGTTGTCGGTAAGTTGCCACACGCTTGAGATCTTGGTGGAAGGCAGGAACAGCTCCTGAGCTTCTGTCCCCGGTACCGACAGCCCTTTGGCTGCGTCTATCGCCGCCATGGAACCGGCGATACCAGTGATGGCACCTCCACCCAACAGGCTCTGGCCCCAGAAGATGGTGTGACGGCCGGCGCGCACGCCCAGTGACGTATCGCCGATATCCCAGTTGCCGAACACGAAGGCGTCCAGCAGTTCGCCACCGTAGTAGTGCAGATCTTCAGCTTCGTCGCTGTACTCACCGGGCTTGTAGGTGAGCCCCGCCCAGGAATAGTCGTAGGGCAGACCCGTGATGGGCAGCGCGCCGCTTTTCGGGTTGTCGCTATTTTCGTAGGCGGCATCGTACCAGCCTGCGCCGCTGATGCGGAAACCAAAGTTCTGTTTCCAGATCACGTCCAGCTGCGACAGCAAGTCGACCCGGGCGCTGGCAATGCCTCCGCTCTTTCGATTCACCGAATAGTCCCCGTCATCTGCGATGCGTGCGGCGGGATTTTTGGCACTATCGACCACGCTGCGTTTGGTCGGGCTGACCCGTGACATCAAGTTGCCCTTCAAAGTGTTGTCCCAGCGGATGTTCCAGTCGTCTCCTGTATCGAGCTGGAACGCACCAGACTGAGAGCTTGTCACGGCAATAATGGAAAATATCAACGTTTTCTTTTTCATTTAAATGTCTCCCCGACGAGGCTGTTGGTCCGGACGTTTCTGGCGACATTCGCTCGATGTGTAACTCAGTTCGATTTAAAGAACGCGCGATCAGCAAAGTATTCAGCCCGAATTAAACCACACAAAAAGTGTGTATATGTTGATCTGGGTCAAACCGCCATGGTGGTTTTAGCGATAGGGTGAAAATGTGGCGGGGAAGCGGGTTGTCAGTTGATGTTTCGCCGTGATTTATGATTCGAAACATACATAAATGGAGAATGTCATGAGCAAATCACTGAGCAATCTGGCCTTAGGCATTGGATTAGTTGGAGGCATGTTTATTGCGGCAAGTGGTGTAAATGCCGATCCAACTGAATGGGCTAAATCTGATTACGTTAATTATTGCGCGGCATGCCACGGACTGAATGGTACTGGCGATGGTCCGATGGCTAGCGAACTCAAAGGCAAGCCAACAGACCTGACCACACTGGCAAAGAACAGTGGTGGCGTTTTCCCCTCCACGAAAATGTACAGGACTATTGATGGCACCTGGGATCAAGGAAATTTACGTGCGCATGGTTCCGATGAGATGCCCATATGGGGTGACGTTTTCCGCAGAAAGGCGACTGGCGAAAGCGTCTACATGGAGACCAAGGGGAGAATCCTGTCGATTATCCAGTACATTGAATCCCTGCAGAAGAAGTAACAAAAGTCGCTGCGGCCGTACGGAGTCCGTCGAATCGGCGGACTCCTGCTTTTGGCTCCCTGGCACATTCCTCAATATGCTCTGAGGTGCTGCCTGTTTAACAGTGAGTGTTTTCCCGTCTGGCTCCCGGTAGGGTAGCCACAAATTTACGCCCCAACCCTTATTGCAACCCGTACCCGCTTTATCTACAATCGCACCCCTCCAAACGGGATGCTCACAGCAGGTCCCGCTGCAGGTATGGCTGGCGTAGCTCAGTAGGTAGAGCAGCTGATTTGTAATCAGCCGGTCGGGGGTTCGATTCCTCTCGCCAGCTCCAATCAAGCATGGGTCTGTACCGGAGACATCCTTTACAGATTACACCGGGGCGCCGGCCGCCGGGCACATGGTTTACAGTTCCGGTACGAAGGGATTGGTGGCCGTTTCTACCCGGCCAACCTCCTGATCAGGAAATCCCGGATCATAATCCAGGATTCTCACCAGCCAGATTTCGTCGGCAAGCTCTCTAATCCCTGCTACTGCCCTGCAAACACAGTGCTGAAGGTCACCTTACGGCGCCCTATGCATATCCTTCCGCACTGGGTGACCTGGTTGTACCGCATCGATTACTGGATGTTGCACTGCTGCTTGATTTCGGCGATTTTCGCATCCAGTTTCTTGTTGTATTCACCGGTGCCTATTTCCAGGCTCGTCTTCTCGCTACCCCCGAACAGGTGCGCCACGGCACCAATGGGAATAATAGAACTGGCACCATCCTCGATTTCCTGAGACGTTCGCGCCTTTTCACTGGTCAGGGTTGTAATGTCCGCCGCCGCCGTGGAGCAGTTGATAGATTTGGCCAGGTTTGCCTCCACCGCTTTTTCCGGTGCAGGTGCCTGGGCCGAACAGGCCGCCAGCAGGGCCACAATAGTCACAGCGCTAAACAACTTCATGGGTATTCTCCTATACGATTATTTAAATGAATCCAGTGTTCGTGAGGAAGAGGCGAAAGCCAGAGGCTTGCTTGCCACACAGCAGATTACGGCAGTGTGCGCCAGGCAATAAAACGCTGTCCCCGGATTTGCCATTTCCATTCCTGTTAGTCCTGCAATTCGAACTCACCCGGCTTCCAGGTCTTGTCGAACCAGCTCTTCTCGGGTCCATACAGACGCAGCAGCACACTCCAGCCCCTGCCGGGAACGGTCTGCACCCAATTTGTTTCATGGCCCTTGGGGGCCGTCGGGCCGAACCAGACATCCACCGAGCCATCGGCACCGATGACGATGTCTTTGTCTTTGCTGCCTATGCTTGGGAATTGCTGGTCGGTCTGCAGCATCGATCGGCTCTGGTTGTCATACGCGACGAAGGACCAGAAGTCCTTGGCCGGGATGTTCGGCGGCAGCTTGATTTTGTAGGTGTTGGCACCTTCCAGCGGGCGGCCCCTGGAGTCAGTGGTCGCCATGACGTACTGCGAACCGATGCCCACCATCTCCATCGCCATCGCCGGGGTGACGCCGGTGTAGTTGTATGAGTACAGGACGCGTGCGGCCAGGTTGCGCACGCCCGGTTGCGAGAGAAACTGGTAGCTGCCGCCGACAAAAGGGAAGAACCATGCGCTGTTCGGATGGAGGTAGGCGTCTTTAATCCGGGGCTTGAAGGCGATGGTGCGCGCGGCGGCATTGCCCACCGCCACGGCTTCGGTGAGTGTCTTCTTGAGTTTTTCGTCCGGACTGAAGAGTTTACCCTTTTCGATGCCGATGGCGGCCAGCATGCCGAGAATTTCCGGGCTGTAGGCCTCGTTCGGCTCCTCCTGCACGATTTCATTGATATCCTCGAAGAAGCTGAAGTCGTTGCCGCCAATGGTATTGAAATACTTGCCGGAAACATCAATGAATTTCATCGGCGGCGGGTTATTTGCATCGGCTAGCGGATAGACCCTGGCGAACTTTTTGGTGTTCTCCACCGCATTCGCGGTGCTCCCATCCTTGATGAATCCACGCCAGAAATACAGGTTCTGGTAAGTCCTGGAGTGCATCACGAAGTAACCCTCCGGCACCTGGCCCTTGTAGCCCGGTGGCACCAGCAGGTATTTTCCGCCCTTGCCTCTGTCCGGCCCGGCGTTGCCGATATCACCTACGTAGTGGAACCAGTGGTCGTTCACGATACCCAGGATATCCGGTGGCGACTCGATCACCAGCGGGCCGTCCCTCAGGTCCAGCCACATCATGCTGTAGATGCTTTCGGTGTTGGCAGTGAGGAACAGTGAAGTGGAGTCCATCAGTTGTTCCATGATCAAAACTGTCTGGTTGTCTCCACCCTGGCTCTTGATACCTCTCCCGGCCGCGTGAACCGACGCACCCGGCAAGGCGTAGAGGAACGCTTCCATGCCGTGCATGAAATCCAGGTGTTCATACAGAGTCTCAGCAGTGCTGTCGGTCGGGTAACCCTGCGGAAACTCGAGGGTGCCGAGCCGGCTTTCAATCCTGGCGGGCGTAGTGATCTTCTCCGGAATCGGGGTCGTCATCTTCATTTTCGGGCTCGTCTCGGCCCATGCGCCGGTAGCGACAAGCAGGCCGGCAAAGACAGAGCTGGCCAGGCTGATGGTATTACGTGGCAACGTTTTCATGGGTGTTACTCCTGGCTTGTATCTTTGAATGCGTGTTATTGCGCTGCCTCGGATGGCTTTCAATCCGGTCAATAATCCCGGCGCACGCAGCGATTACCGACTCCGTTTCACTTCACCCTCAACAACTTTGGCTGGGTCCACGATCCATCCAATGCAGCTTCCTTCGGCCAATAGAGGCGCATGTAAGTGGCGAAAGGACCTTTCGGCGCGGGCAGCCAATTCGATTCCTTGTCCTTGCCGGGGGATTCGTTCTGGATGTAGATCGTTAATCCACCATCGGCTTCCTTCTTCATGTTCGGCAGCATCGGTGAGTTGATGAGGTAGCGGTTGATCGGGTTGGCCACCAGCAGGCTTTGTGGCAGGTCGTACATCGTCAGCGACCAGAAGGCGTGGACCGGCGGGTATTGCCCCGCTGCAAAGCGCAGAATGTAGCGATTGGCGCCACTCAGCGGCTGACCTTCGCTGTCCACGCGATAGACCGGATACATTGCCTCCTCTTTGGCATTGCCGTAGATGCCGATAGTCCCGATCCAACGGTTCAGGTAATTGTCGCCCAGGAACTCGCGGCTGCCGAAGACATCACCGGAGGTGATCTTCCCCTCTTCCATCATCTTCACGCCACCGGCAAAATCTTCCCAGGCATCGGCGCGTCCCTGCTCGATGGCGACCTTCATTTCAGGTGATAGCCTGGCGGGATCGAAGGTTTTGCCACCCTCAATGCCGATCCTTGCAAAGCGTTCCCTGAGGGCCACCTCGCCAGGCAACGCTGGGCTGTAGCCCAGCACGAAGTTCATGATGTTGAAGAACTCCAGCGAAGTTTTCTGTTCTTCCTCGGTGAGTGGTTTGATGAAATCCACGGTCGGTGCCGCAGGGGGCGGCGGGGTGCCCAGGAACGCAGACAGCGGCTGCGATTTGTATTCGGCCTGGATATTCCTGACGTTGTCGATATCGGTCGCATCGCGCAACTGCGTGCGAAACACGACCACGCCGAAATCAGTGTCAAATTTGTATACCTTCTTGATGCCTTCGGGGGTGTCGCCCTTCCAGCCGGGCCCGACCAGCATGAAGTTGCCTGCATCGTTTCCAGTCGTCCTCGAACCCGCATAGCCGACGATATACGTGTATGCATCCCACATTTCTATGTCGTAGTAGCGATCCTTCGCGATCGCCGGCACTGAAATCACGATCGGCTCAGCGCGCAGATCCAGGCCTATCCAGGAGTAGGGAGTATCAGAATTGGGCGTCTGCACCGCGGTATCGGCTGGCGTAAATACATTGTTAATATTTTTGATACGGTTCCAGGGCGCCTTGAAATTCGGATTGTTCCTGTCCACATAATAGGCGTACTGGATCCGGTAGTTGTCTACCAGCGGGTAACCGTAGGTATATGCTTCCCTGGCGATGTCGCGCGCTTCGGCTGGCGTGACAGCGGGTTGAGCGCCAGCGCTGGTAGCCCCGGCCAGCGTCATGGCCAGCAGAGACACACTGGCCAGGACTCGTTTGAAGGTGCTGTATAGGGCTGTTTTCACTCTCTTGGCTCCTGATGCAAGGCTCGTACGTGCCTTCCGGGACCATTACCAAGCCTTCGTTGTATTCAGGCTCGCCAGTCCAGGCGCTTGATCGATTCACAGATACCGAGCAGCCTGCAAGAAAATCTGCAGCATCTCAAGTGACCGCACTTGCCATTTGGTGCCATACAGATGTCCTCAATCTTTCTCTATCTGATGCTGCCGTCGATACTCGCCGGGAGACAGCGCAGTCCAACGCTGGAAAGCGCGTGTGAAATGAGCGGCATCACTGTAGCCAAGCGCACAGGCGATCGCGGTGAGGGGTGCATCGGGTTCACGCAGCATTGAAAAGGCCTGCTTCAGTCGTATCTGGTCGATCAGTGTGCTGTAGTCGAGCTGTAAATCCGCCAGACGGCGTTGCAATGTTCTTATGGAAAGCCCAGCCATCTCGGCAGCGAGTTGGATATTCATTGTGCGAGAGTGAAGTTGAGTGCTGATTATCGCGCTGAGTGAATCGAGTAAAGTGTCTGCGAGTGGTGACCGCAATTGCAGTCCATGTGGATGTGCCAGTCCCTGCATTGGCCAGGCCAGCATATCGGCCGGGAAAGCCACGCAGCAAAAAAAGTCATTGCGGCGGATTTGCACACGCTCGAATGCTTTGCAGCGGCTCAGGCGCAGGACATTCATCTCACTCACGAATACTTCGGGAGGGAGCCATTCCCGCCCTGCTGCCAGTTGCACCACCTGTATCATCAATTGCAGGTCGTAGAGCTCGGCCTGGTCTTTGCCGGGAGCACTCGTGCCCGGGTCGCATTTCAGCAGGGCCTGATTTCCCTTGCGCGTAACCTCAACCCGCACCGAGGTGCTGAACTGACTGGTCAGGCAGCTGAAATGTGACAGGGCTAACCAGAGCGTCGGCAACGATCGAAGCCAATCGATGAAATTGGGCTCCGAATCCCACATCGGCGTTTGTGTTGCCACAAGGATACCGAAGTCCTCAATCCCCTCGCTGCGCGCAACCTTGTCTGCCAGTCTCCATAGGAAGCGCTCCGGCAATGCCGCCTCGGCGTCGTCGTATGTGAACCTGGACAGCTTTGATTCGCGCAGAAGTCGCTCGCGAGGAACACCGATGCTATCCATGGCTGCGAGAAAAGGGCGGAACTGTGATGCCCGTATGAGCGGAACTGCATCGATGTTCATGGGAGTCGGCCTCGCCTTTCGATCAAAAATTATTGTGCAACGTAGTTCCAGGTGTGGCTGTCGGCCGGCATCACCGGGTAGTAACAGCCATTGGGTATGTCCGGTATCGGGATCACCATGGGTTCGCTGCGCAGGTCCCTCCACACGAAGGAATATGGCGTATCGTTGTTGGCGGTGACTACAGCAGTGTCCTTGCAGGTTTACGCCCGCGGGAAACAGGACGGCGGTCCGTCACTATAGTCTAGGCCATATTTTTTATCCCAGCCCTGCCGAAGCATGTAACGGTCAAATAAGACTGCGCTTACTCGGTTATGGTTGGGCTTGCTTGAAATTCCAGTCGGGCACTCAGTGTCGAGGTATCTTCCTTGTAAATACCCTCATCGGCAAGATGTGGATGGCGGTATCCGCCGGGCGCAGGTGGCATTCGCTTTGTCAATTCCCAACCGGCAAGGGAAGATCTTCTGTACACTCAAGGTACAGTGCCAGATTCCGAGCACCTGCACGGGAATGGGTTAAATTGTTGATTACACTGGAATTAGCCTGACTGGGCCGAGCACTAACCAATCTCATGTAATCAGACACAGACGTATTCTTTCCAGTTTTGTAATCAGCCGGTCGGGGATTTTATTCCTCTCACCAGCTCCAAATAAACATAGAAAAAACAATATCCTGGCGCGTTTTTCGTCATTGTAGGCAGACGGTATATACTGCCCTGCCACGACCCACAATAGAGGGAGCCTATGTGGTTGCAGACCAGCTGTGACCTGCTGTTCGAGATCGCCGTACCGACGCCCCTGGTGCTGATGCTGCGCCCCCGCAGCGGCGCACAGCAGTGGATTGCCAGCGAACAGTACCGGCTGTCCCCCAGTGTGCCGGTATACGAATTCACGGATGGGTATGGGAATCTTTGCCAGCGACTGGTCGCCCCGAGCGGCGTTTTTCGCGTGCACACCTCTGCGGAGGTGATGATCGCCGATACCGTTGATCGGGCGCCAGGGGCGCCCTTTGTCGATGTGCAGCTCCTGCCCGACCCGATTTTCTCTTATCTGCTGCCGAGCCGCTATTGTGAATCTGATCGTTTTGGCCAGATGGCCACTGAGATTACCGGAGGCCAATGCCCCGGTTATGACCAGGTAGCCGCCATCGAGACCTGGTTGCGTGAAACCATTCGTTTTGAACCTTACGGTGGTGATATCCATGTATCCGCAATCGAGGTCAATGCCCGCCAGTGGGGCGTCTGCCGCGATCTCTCGCACCTCGGGATAGCCTTATGTCGCAGTCTCAGCATCCCCGCCCGCATGGTGGTAGGCTACCTGTATGGGCTGCAGCCCATGGATTTGCACGCCTGGTTTGAGGCCTATGTGGGTGGCCGCTGGTACTCTTTTGACGCCACGCAGTCGGGCACCAGCGGTGGTTATGTGGCCATAGGCTACGGTCGCGATGCCGCTGACGTGGCCGTCTACAATCAATTTGGCCCGCCCTTGTTCCCCGCAGGGCAGCAGGTATCTGTTGAGCTGGGAATGCCGCCCGGCGGCGCCTGACCGTCCTGAGCTTGGCGGGCTAACGACTTCTGAGCCGGAGCAGTCCGCTCAAAAGAGTTTCCGGAACACGCGGGGCCGGGCATCTAAAATCCTGTTGAATATCAACGCCAACCTTGCTATAGATACGCGCCAAATGAACGTTTCCTCCTGCATACCCGGTCGTTATCTGCGACTTGCCCTGCTACTGCTGCTGCTGGCATCGCAGGGCATTGTCAATGCGCACGAACTGGGTCCCAATCACTCTCTCGACTCACACCACTGTTCAATTTGCCTGATCGGGCATGGCCTGGGCAGTGTCGTCAACGCTCATCCGGATGTGCCGCAAGCGCAGGTTGCCCAAGCCCCGGCCTGTATCCATTCGATCACCGATGTGCTGGCGCCTCGCGGTCAGTATTATTCCACCCGGGCCCCTCCCGGCTCTCTCTGTAACAGCCAGAAATCCAACTGATCCAACCCTTTTGGTCTGGTCGCCGCGCCTGTGGTGGGGTGATTTATGAGAGAGTCAAAACATGCATATTTCAATACGCTCCAGTACGGCGATGGCGCTGTTTGGCAGCCTGCTGTCGACAACGAGTGTCGGCCAGCAGTCGTCTGGCGATGTCATCGCTGAACCCCACGAACACCTGGAAGAAATTCTGGTTACGGCAAATCCGCTTGCCCGTGAATCCAGTGACTTATCGCAGTCCTCCACTGTGCTGCAGGGGGCAGCTTTGCGCCAGCAACTGGCCAATTCACTGGGAGAGACGCTGGCGCGCACGCCGGGATTGTCAAATGCCAGTTTCGGCGAGAACGTCGGCCGCCCGGTGATCCGTGGATTACAGGGCACACGGGTGGGCATTCTCAACAATAGTCTGGCGGTCAGTGACGCCTCGTCGGTGAGCCAGGACCATGCGGTGTCAATCGAACCCTTTCTTGCAGACCAGATCGAGGTGCTGCGTGGGCCGTCCACTTTGCTGTTCGGTTCTGGTGCCATCGGTGGTGTCGTGAATATGGTTTCCCCGACGATTCCCGAGGAAATCCCGGAGAACGGCTACAGCGGGCGCGCCACGGCACAGACCAATACCGCAGCAAACGAGGAGTTTGTCGCGGGACGGCTGGATCTGGGAAAGGAGACTTTTGCGCTGCATCTCGATGGTTTTCACCGACGCACAGACGACTATGATATTCCCGGTAGGGCGGCCCTCTATCCTGACAATGACGGCGAGGAGAACGGTGATCACAACGAGGGGGAAGATGGCGATGAGCGCGCTGAGGATGAAGACGGGACGCTGACAAACAGCTTCCTGGACAACCAGGGCGGCACCGTGGGTTTGAGCTGGATTGGTGAGCAGTGGCGCATCGGAGCGTCCTATACCGAATACAAGTCAGACTATGGCATTCCCGGCGGTGCACACGAGCACGCGCACGAAGAAGAGCACGAAGGCGATCACGCAGACGAGGGCCGTGAGGAAGAGGAGGACCCGGTTACAATCCGCATGCGCTCAGAGCGTACCGAGGCTGAGTTGGTCGGCCGGGACCCATTCCCGGGTTTTGAACTGCTCAAGGTACGGTTTGCGGATACCAGCTATAAGCACACCGAGTTCGAGGGCACTGAGACGGGTACCGTTTTTACAAGCGATAGCGACAACACGCGCCTGGAGTTGAAGCACAACCCCTGGGGGGCATGGCAGGGTGTGTTTGGCCTGCAATACACCGACCTGGATTTCTCGGCAGTCGGCGCGGAAGCGTTTGTGCCCACATCAAGCACCAGGACCGGGGCTGTATTCTGGATCGAGCGTGGCGATTTTGATTCCTGGCAGATAGACCTGGGTATGCGTTACGAGGACGTCAAAACCAGGGTGCCCAATACGCTGATCGCGGAAGAGGGGGCTTCGGGACCCTCTGCTGATGCTGATTTTCAGCCTTTGAGTGCATCAGTCGGGGCGGTCTGGAACATGAATGAGGCCATCGACTTCACTGGCTCGGTGTCCTATGCCGAGCGAGCACCCGGTGTGGACGAGCTGTTTGCCAACGGACCGCATGTTGCCACCCGGGTTTTCGAGGTGGGTGACAGCTCCCTGAATACGGAATCCAGTGTGCATGTCGAGTTCGGCGTGCGCGCCGAATTTGGCGGTCTGACCGGCAGCGCCACAGTATTCACAGACCAATTTGAGGACTATATTTACCAGGCCAACTCCGGCCTGGAAGAAGATGGTTTGCCGCTGCTGCTCTGGGCACAGCAGGACGCTGATTTCGTAGGTGCAGAAGCAGAACTGCGCTACGACTTCGAACCCAACAGGTCTGGCCACTGGCAGGTGTTCAGCTTTGGCGATATCGTGGATGGCGAACTGGACGATAATAATGACCCGCCTCTGCAGCCACCAAGGCGTGTCGCACTGGGAGTTGAATGGGATCTGCAGAACTGGTCTGCCAATGCGGTGTGGATACATGCCTATGACCAGGACAATGTCGCCGAGTTGGAGACTGAAACGCCTGGCTATGATCTGTTGAACGCTGAGCTTGTTTTTAGCGGGCCACAATTCCATCAGTTTGATTGGCAGGTGTACCTGAAAGGGCAAAATCTTCTGGACGAGGATATTCGTAACAGCACGTCCTACCTCAAGGATCAGGCGCCCCAGATCGGGCTCAACGTTATCTTTGGTATCCGGGCGTATTTTTGAGATGACCCGATCCACACTGTTAGTGCTTCCGGCAGGTCGTGCCCCATGCCCTCGAAAATCTTCAGCTTCGCCTCGCGAATATGGCGCGCCGTGTCGATGCCGGCCTTTATCGAAACCAGGGTATCTTCCCTGCCGTGAATGGCCAGTGACAGCGTGTCACCAGGGCGGCACTATTTGCAACCTGCGCCCACTCGGTTTAGCTTGGTTTCTCGAGGAGCTGAGGGGTGCTGGTATGCGCTGGTTTGCCGGGTTTGTTATTGGTGATTTTCCTGCTGGTGCGGGCGCTCCTGCTGTTTCCTGTGTCTATCCTGCCGGTGGACTGACCATGGCCGCCTCAGGGAGGGTAGCGCTGTAATGGAAAGGGCGCGACTTCAACAATTCATCGCCGATTCGAGCTGGTTTGTCGACGCACCGGATGAGGTGCTCGACCGAATCGCTGATGCGGCCAGCCTGAGGAAGTTTACCGCGAACAGTTTTATCTGGACCACCGGGCAAATAACCAGCGAGGTGTACGGACTGGTATCCGGTCGGCTCAGGATATCCATGGCCAGCGCGATGGGCCAGGAGTTCGCGCTGGTCGACTGGGAGCCAGGCGCCTGGCTGGGGGAGCAGGCGCTGGGTATCAATGGCCCCAATATGCTGGAGGTGCGCGCGCTGATGCCCTCAGAACTTGTTGCCATACCCGCGCAACTTCTGATCGAGGTGGGCAACGGCTGGCCCACCCTGTATCGCAATTTGTTTAAAGCCGGATGGGTCAATACCCGCGGCTTGTACGAGATATTGTCTGCGGTAATGTTCTATCCACTCAAGGCACGGCTCGCGGGAAGAGTGCTGGTGCTGATAGGCGATCACGGACATCGCGTTGAAGACGGGGTACTACTGGATATAAAGTTGAGCCAGAATGATTTTGCGCGGCTGGCCCATGGCTCGCGCCAGCGTGTCAATCGTATCTTTCGCGACTGGGACCGGGATGGCCTGGTGGAAAGCCGCGGCGAGTTCCTGTTGATCAGGGATATCGAAGGTCTCCAGGCGGAAATGGTTCCCTTTGAATAGCCCTCTGTCCTGCTGGTACTGATCCCCTAGTCACCTGTGTGACAGGTGGCACCCCTGCGGGCTTGTTAAGCTGGCACCTTCTTCAGGAGCCAGATGTATGTTCAAGCCAGATCCCCGCAAGAGCTATATGATGCCGGCCCATTTCGGGCCGCGGCCGTTTTCTCCCAAATCCAGTGGCTGGTATCGTGACGTCACCTCGATGACCGTACCTTTCCTCACGGATCCGGAAAAGCTGGCGGCCTATCTCCCGGCGCCCTACGAAGTGGCCGACGACGCGGTGGTGACCGTGACCTACGCCTGCAACAGGCAGGTGGACTGGCTGGCGGGCCACGGCTACAACCTGGTGGCTGTCAGCGCCGCGGTGGTGTTCAGGGGCGAACAGGAAACCATGGCCGGCACCTATACTCTCGTCATGTGGGAGAACCTTGCGGACCCCATTCTCACCGGCCGGGAACTGCAGGGCATACCGAAGATCTATGCGGACATCCAGGACCACAGCGTAATCGATGGTCATTGGCATGCCAGCGCCAGCCACTTCGGCCACAAGATACTGGATATTGCTGTCAGCGGGTTGCGTGAGCCGACGCCGCAAGAGGTGGAGGCCTATACCGAGGCAAGTGCGGGCAGGGACAACCCCATGGCCTGGCGCTTTTTCCCCGGCATCGGCGGCTTCGGACCGGGCCTGTCGGAGACCACCACCTTCCCCTCGGAGACCATTCTCACCGAAACACTGGTGGGCCACGGACAGGTGGACTGGCAACAGCTGAGCTGGGAGCAGAACCCGACTCAATTCCATATCGTCAACGCCCTCGCGGATCTGCCTGTGCTGGGCTGGTTGCCGGCTATTGTGGCCAGGGGCAGTACCAATCTCGTTGTGCCGGAGCGACTGCCCCGGACTATCCGTTAGCTGTTTTCAGCCCGCATCCAGCCCGAGTGAATCAGCATTATGACAATTGAAGAAATACAGACGGTTTGCTTCGTCGGCGCCGGCACCATGGGTTGCTACAACTCCATTGCCGCGGCCATCTCGGGTTACAACGTTGTCCTGTATGACGTGGATGAGGCGACGCTGGCACAGGTGCCCGAACGCCACGCGGAAATGGCGGCGTTTCTGGTTGGTGGTGGCTACTGCCCGGAAGAAGCGGTGCCGCCCGCTTTAGAGCGCGTGTCACTGGTTTCCGACCTGCGCGCGGCCACCGCCAATGCGGACCTGGTGAGCGAGTCCGTGTTCGAGAGGCTCGATATCAAGCGGGCAACCCACCGCCAGCTGGATGAGCTGTGCCCGTCCCATACCATCCTCACGACCAACTCATCGGCCCTGCTGGTGTCCGAGATCGAGACGGCCGTCAGACGGGGCGATCGCTTTGCGGCGCTGCATTCCCATCTCGGTGCACCGTTGGTGGATATCGTCGGCGGGACCGGCACCAGCGCCGCAACCATCGATGTCCTGCGACGCTACGTGGTCAGCACCGGCGGGGTCCCGTTGATCCTCAAGAAGGAGTACCCGGGCTATGTGCTGAATGCGATGCTCGGGCCGCTGTTGGGCTGCGCGCTGGCGCTGGTGACAGAGGGTGTCGCTGCACCGGAGGATGTAGACCGCGCGTGGATGAGTGGACTGAGCGCTCCAATGGGCCCGTTCGGGATGATGGATTTGTTCGGTGTAAACGTCATCTACGATAGCTGGCAATACCGCAAGGAAGATCCGTCCAGCGCGAGCCTGCGACAGAAAGTCCTGGCCCTGCTGCAGCCGATGATCGACAACGGCGAGCTGGGCATGAAGTCGGGCCGGGGTTTCTACCAGTACCCCGATCCACGCTACGGCCAGCCCGGATTTGTCGAGCAGGCAGAGAGCCAGGAACCGGTTTACCAGGCGCTGCTGGTGGCGCTGGTAGGCAACGCCCTGCTGGTGGCCGCCCACGAGGTGGCGGAACCGGACGATATCGACCGCGCCTGGATGACGGGCACCTACCTGGATGCGGGCCCTTTCACTATTCTTGCGCGTATGGGTGTCGCCAGGTTCTTACCGATTCTGGCGGAAGAAGTCGCCGCGGGTCGCTTCAGCGCCGACCGGGCTGAACGCGTAGCAGCTTATCTGCGGCGTCATCCGGATCTTG
Organism: Haliea sp.; assembly: GCA_024642265.1. Lineage (GTDB taxonomy): Bacteria > Pseudomonadota > Gammaproteobacteria > Pseudomonadales > Halieaceae > JARRPM01. The sequence goes on from JAHEBL010000027.1 coordinate 19,209, forward strand.
CCGCCGCCACAGGTTGACCGGATCCATGAGACTTGCGACCAAACTCAGCTACGGGGTCGGCCAGCTGTCCGACGGGGTAAAACAGGCGTCTTTCAGCACGTTCCTGTTTTTCTACTACAACCAGGTGCTGGGTTTATCCGGCAGCCTGGCGGGACTGGCCGCTCTGTTGGCACTGGTGGTGGACGCGGTGACCGATCCCATGGTCGGACAGTGGTCGGACCGCTTCAACTCCCGCTGGGGCCGGCGTCATCCCTTCATGCTCGCCGGTGCTATCCCCTTCGGGATTGCTATAGTTGCCCTGTTCAGTCCGCCAGCGGGTTTGGGTGAGATGGGCCTGTTCTGCTGGATGCTGGGCGGCGCGATTGCCGTGCGGCTGATGCTCACCCTGTTCTTTGTGCCGCACCTGTCGCTGGGCGCGGAGCTGGTGACCGATTATCACGCTCGCACCTCCCTGATCGGCTACCGTGTGTTCTTCACCTATGCCGGTATCCTGTTGATCAGCGTGGCGGGTTTCGGGCTGTTCTTTCCCTCCTCCGAAGCGGGTGGCAACGGTATGCTGGTGCGTGCCAGCTACCCGAATTTCGGCCTGTTTTGCGGCGTTGTCGGTAGTGTAGCCATGCTGATCTCGGTGTTTGGTACCTGGAGTGCCATTCCGTCGCTGCGTAAACCCAGCGACGGGGCCCCCCGGGGCAATGTGTTGCTGGCCTTTGTCGAGGTGTTCAGGACCCTGAAGCAGAAGTCCTTTCGTATCCTGTTTGTCTCGGTGCTGGTATTCAACACCCTGGCCGGTGTTATCGCCACGCTGCTGGTCTATGTCGCTACCTATGTGTTCGATTTCAAGCCGGAACAACTGGCGGGGCTGGCCAGTTCGGTGTTGGTAGGGATCATCTTCGCCTCCACGGTGGCGCAGAGCCTGGCGCGCCGCTTTGACAAGAAAAATGCGCTGGCCCTGTGTGTTGTCGTCGGCGGCGTTTTTGCCTTTTCGCCCCAGGTGTTGTACTTCACCGGCGTATTGGATCAGATGAGCAGCGGCGCCAAATTCGCGTATGTTTTCACCGTCAATGGCATTTCCCAGGTTTTCTTTATCGCCTACATCATCCTGCTGGATTCGATGTTGTCGGACGTGATCGACGAGCGAGAGTTGCTGTCCGGCCAGCGGGAGGAGGGCCTGTTTTTTGCGGCGCGCTCCTTCGCTACCAAGGCCAGCTACGGCCTGGGAAGTTTTTTCGCCGGCATCGGCCTGGATATTATCCACTTTCCCCGGGCTGCCACGCCCGACAACGTGGCCCCGGAAGCGGTGCTGAGCCTGGCGATACTGTCGGGGCCGGTACTGTTTGTGCTGTTTGCCGCCACGGTGGTGATCTCCAGCCGATTTCCCCTCACTGCGGCAAAACACGCGGAAATAATGCGTGAGATCGAGCAGTCCGGCTTGCGGGTCAGGGCGGAAGCCTGGCCGGGGCGTATCTGAACAGCGACGGTCCTGGCGGGGCCAGGGCACGCTTTGGGAAGGGCGCGCAGGGGAGTTAAATCCGGGCGAGCTTCTTTGCGATCCAGTACCACACGGCGGCGTTCATATTGAGGCCGATATGGCTGCCCAGCACCTCGATATTATGCACATTGGCATAGTCGCCCTCCTGCATGGAAGTGCGCCAGTTCACCACGCCATCGCCTTTGGTATAGATGGCGGTGGTGGGTACGGGTGGCGGTATCGACAGAACCGCCTCAACATCGTGGGGGTTCGCTTGTGGATTCATGCGATTGTAGAGGCGGCTGGGGTGCGAGGCATTCGAGTGCCCCTTGCCGAAAGGGCTGCCCAGGGTAATGACCTGGTGAATGACCTCGGGCTCCATGCGGGCTATCTCCCGGGCGTAGATGCCGCCCAGGGAGTGCCCTATCAGTGAAACCTTGCCGCCGCCCTCCACCAGCAACTGCTCGATCACCGCGCGCAGTGCTGCTTCGGAAAAGCTGCTGGTACCAAGGTTGCGGCCCTGCTCCCAGCCGCGCGCAATATACCCGAGCCTGCGCAAAAATCGGATCAACAGCGCATTGCCGCGGTCATCACCCAGAAAGCCGGGAATAACCATGACGCTGTGTTTTTTCTGCGCCCTTGGCATGCGATGCAACAGCGGAGCGGTAATGCCCAGGAAGGCGGCATCGGCCAGCGCCCTGGGGCCATCGCTCAGGGCCAGCAGCGCATTTGGCGGCTTCAGACTCATATGCGCGTCAGTGTGGCAGGAATGAATCCGGGATAATCGCTCATCGTATTGGCTCCCACGGTAGTGGCCAGGTTCTGGCATTGTGGCTCGCTTCATACACCCCTTGCAAGCGCTCAGGCCGGACTTCGATACGGGTGCGCATCAGCACAGCCAGGCCGGCAAACAGCTTGTCACCGGATGCAGTGGAGGGACGGTAAATGCCCAGCCCCGATCGGCGCATCGGGGCACAGGCAGTCTCGGGCCTGGGGAGGGCGTATTCGGGCCTGCAAGGGATCAGAAGCTGTACTGGACTTCCAGGCTGTAGGTGAGCGGGTCATTGGCATACCCACTGATCGCGCCAAATTCATTCAGCCGCTCGAGGCTGACCCAGGTTTCTTCCTCTGTCAGGTTTTTGCCGCTCAGGATGACGCGAATGTCCTGGGATGGGCTGAACCAGGTCAGGTTAGCGTCCACCCGGTAGTAGGAGTCCGCCTGGGTGGCCGCCGTGTTGAAAACGTCGTACTGACGGCTGTCGATCCAGGAGTAACTGCCGGACAGCACGAACTCACCCATTGTGCTGGTATTCCAGGCATAACTCGCATTGGTAAAGACCTTGTTTTTGGGCGCCTGGGTCAGGGGGTTGCCGGACAGGTCCTGTTCGCCTCCATCGGGGTCGCCAATGGTGTCGACGGCGCAGCAGAAACTGGTGTATTCACCGTCGATATAGCTGTAATTGGTCATCAGGGTAAGGTTTTCAGTGGCCAGCCAGGTGGCCTCCACTTCAAAGCCTTTCACTTCAGCCTTGTCGGCGTTGACGATCTCGGGCACCGGCAGGTTGACGTCGTTAAGAGCGTCCACGAGTACCTGCATATCCTTGTAGTCGTAGAAATATGCGGCAGCATTTATCCGCAGTACATCGGCGTAGGTGCCCTTGTAGCCGATTTCGTAGGAGATCAGCTCTTCCGGATCGAAGCTGGGGTTTTCCTGCAGGGAACCAAGCCGGAAACCGCCGGCCTTGTAGCCGCTGGAGACACTGCCGTATACCATCTGCGTGTCATCGATCATATAGTCCAGAACAATACGGCCGGACCACTGGTCCCAGTCGTCGTCGAGCTTGCGGTTGGCGTCCTGCGGATCGGTTATCAGCACACCACAGCAGTTCGCCGGAAACCCCGGAATGCTCTGCCACAGCGGGATTACAGGCTCCAGCGCGGGGATGGCGTTGGGGTCGGCCACTACATACTGCGCTTCTTTACCCTCCTTCTCGTCATAGGAGTAGCGAACACCCAGCGTCAGCTTCCAGCTTTCGTTGAAGCTGTAGTTGGCGTCCGCATAGGCCGCATAGGAATCGACATCCAGTTCACCGTTCTGCCAGTACTGTACGGGAGCCGTCTGGTTCATGTTCGCTTGTACGGCCGCGGGGTTGAACAGATCATCCAGCGGTACCGTATTGGAGAGGTAATCAGCAGTCAGGCTGGAGATGGTGTAGGGTTGTTCCACGTTCTGATGGTAGTAGTACAGGCCGGTCACCCATTGCAGAGGGCCGTCGGTGGCGGAAATCAGCTGCAGCTCGTGGCTGTAGCTCTCGGAGTTCTGTGCCGCCCCCTCCACCACGCGAACGTCGGGGTTGGAGGTGGCGCCGAGGTCGCCGTTCTTGGCGGAGTAGTCGCCCTCAAAGTAGCCGCCGATGTACTTTACGGTCACATCATCCAGGTCCCATGTGACGTGGCTGATGTACTTGTTGTTGTTGTAGTCCTTGGTTCGCAGCTCGTCGTTCTGGTCAACCTTGTAGCGATCCCTGACTGAGGGGTTTTCCTTGTCCCACTGGTACTGCTCACTAAACAGGAAGCCGTCCTGGGTTTTGAGGGTCGGCTGGTACGGCGTGATCAGGTAGCCGCCGAAATTGACGCCGCTGCGGACATCGTCGGTTCTGTCCGTTGCCCAGCTGAGCCAGACATTGAGGTTGTCGGTGGCATCCCAGCTCAGCTGTGCACCGAAGCCTGTGTGGTCCTCGTCGAAGATGTCCTTGCCACCCTGGTTCTTGACGTAGCCGTCGTGGCTGTCGCCGTAGCCATGGACGCGGTAACCGAGCTTGTCGGTGATCGGGCCGGAGGAGGCGCCCCCCCAGTTGAATTCACCGTAGTTGCCGGCGGTGGCCCGCACCTCGTGTTCAAATTCCTCGGTGGGTCGCCTGGAAGTTACACTGACCGCACCGCCCGTGGTGTTGCGGCCGAACAGTGTGCCCTGTGGACCCCGCAACACATCAAGTTGCTGGGTAGTCAGGGAGTTGGCGCGGCTCAGAACGCCGATCTCGGATGAGTAGATCTGGTCGAGGTACACCGCGACCCCCGGTTCTGTGCCCAGTGAATTGGTGACCCGGCCGATGCCGCGCAGGAACAGGCGGTTGGGCGAGGTTCGCACCGACAGGGACGGCACCACTGCCTCGTAGTCCTGGGCGTTGCTGATATTGAGGTCATCCATCGTGGAACCGCTGATCGCCGTAATGGCGATGGCGGTGTCCTGCAGGTCCTCGGACCGCTTCTGGGCCGTAACGATCACCTCTTCCAGCATCGGGCTCTGTTGGGCCTGGGCGGGCAGGCTGACAATGGCCGCCAGGGTGGCGCCGTAGAGTATGTTCAGTTTTGTTTGCGGTTGGTTGATCATGGCCGGGTCCCTTTTCTTGTCACTATTGGAAAAATTACAGTGCTGCCAAAGTTACCGTGAAAGGGTTCCCGGTACTTGTCGCACAGGTGACAGTCAAGGCAGAAAAACGGTTGGTAGTTTTTCACCCTGATCAGCGTATGGCGGCAGGAGCCGGGCCATCATGTGTGAAAAGCAGGCCATCCGCGTGGCTGAACCGGAACGGCGTTAGCGCCCTCGCGGCAACTATCAAATCGCGCCCTCTGCAGTAAATCCGTGTAGCTGTTGCCCAGGGCGTTGAGCTGCCCCTGTCGGGGCCCGGCAGCTCGCAAAAAAATCGTTCGAAAATCTCCCAGCCAGGCCCGGCTGTCATCAAATAGCAAATATCTGTCGTCAAATCCAAACAATCTCTTTGGCTACAGCCCCACACTGCACCGGCATGGGAAGTGGCGCAGACACCGGCAAGCTTCAATTGACTGACTGTTTTTAACAATAACGCGAGGAGCATTATGAAAAATCCCAGTGGAAAAAATGGGGATGGCCGACTCGGGCATCCGGGAGCTTGCAACCGCAAACTGCTCTCTGTGGCAATCGCATCTCTGGCATCCGTGAGTATGGGTGGCCATGCCTTTGAAATAGATACGGGCAATCCCGACTTCACCCTGCGCTGGGACAATACCGTCAAGTACAACCTGACGGTGCGTGCCCAGGACCAGGACAGGTCAGTGCTGCGCGACGGCGCACCGCTTGCCCAGCTGGCGGACGATGCCGACCTGGGCTGGAAGTCCGGCGATATCGTCAACAACCGCTTCGACCTGCTGTCCGAGATCGACCTGGTGTGGAAGGACACACTGGGGGTGCGGGTGAGCGGCGCGGGCTGGTACGACCAGGCCTATTCCGGTGACAGCAAACACCCCGGCTACAACAAGTACCTGCTGGATAACGGCAACTACGCCGATACCTGGGGCTCCATTACCGTGGCGCCGGGTGAGTTCGACGACGACGCCAAATTCCTGAGTTACCGCGGCTCGGAACTGCTGGATGCCTTCGTATTCGCCAACTTCACCATCGGTGACGATATGGGCGCCAGTGTGCGGGCCGGCCGCCACACGATTTACTGGGGTAACAGCCTGCTGTTGTTCGGGGCGATCCACGGTATCGCCGGTTCCATGACCACCCTGGACGCCGCCAAAGCCTATGCGGTGCCGGGTAGTGAGGCCAAGGAGCTGTTCATGCCCACCAACAAGATCTCGGGCACCCTGCAGCTCTCGCCCAATCTCAGCCTGCTGGGGTACTACTCCTTTGAATTCCAGAAATACCGTGTGCCGGGACTGGCAACCTACCAGAACCGGGCAGAGGGTCTGTCCAGCGACAACGACCAGTTCGTCACCCTGATTCCGGGTGAGATCGATCCGGACACCCTGGACCTGATCTCCCCGCGGGCGGGCTACTCCAAATTCAGCGACTCTGACCCCGGCGCCGGGGAGTGGGGCGCCGGCGTGAATTACTACCTGGAAGAAAGCGGCTGGGACCTGGGGCTGTACTACCTCAATTACAACGACAAGATTCCCCAGGGGCTGAACGGCGCCATGAACCTCGGGCAATTCGCCTCCTACCGGGCGGACGCCGGCGGCCCGCTGTTCCAGCAACTGGTCGACGCCTGGCCAGGGTACAACAACGGCACTCCTGCGGACCCCGCCGAAACCTTCACCGGCGGGGGCTATCCGGCGATCGGTTACGGCACCTACAACTGGGTTTACAAGGAGGATGTGAAGCTGGTCGGGTTCAGCGCTGCCAACGAGTACTGGGGTATCTCCTGGGGCTCCGACTTCGTATACCGCATGGACGCCCCGGTGAATACATGGCTGGCGGGACAGCTGCAACACGTGGGCGATATTCCGCCGGACCTGCCGCCCGCGATCAGCGACCTGATCGACACCACCCTCTCGGCGAACGGCTTTCGTTATGACGGCTGGGACGTATACGCCTACAGCCCCAGCAATTACCCGGGGGCGGTGGGCGATACCGCGCACTTTGTACTGAACGCCGTGGGCCTGCTCAGCCCCTCGGATTTCTGGGATGGCGGCACGTATGCGGTGGAGACCACCGCCTCCACCCTGATGAAGGTTACGGAGAACAAGGAACTGCTCAACCCCTCGGTGGAAAAGCATGAGATCACTGGCACCATCGCCGTCAATTTCGTGCCGGTGTGGTACCAGGTGGCCCCCGGGCTGGATGTGAAACTGCCGATGAGTATCGGCTACACCTACACCGGTGACGCCCCGCCCATCGCCTTCGGTGGCACAAAAAAATACGGCTCAGGTGCGGTGGGCTTCATCTTCGAGTACCAGCAGGAATGGCGCGCCGACCTGAAGTACAACTTCAACTTCGGCCCGCGTGAACCGGGCATCGCCGGCAACGTAAAAGACCGCGGTAACGTCAGTCTGACAGTCAAGCGCACGTTCTAAACACATACGATAAAGAGGATAAAGTGATGAAAATCAGATCTATAGCACTGGCGACAGCCCTCGGGCTGTGCGGAGTAAATGCGCTGCAGGCGGCTGTGAGCGCGGAAGAAGCAGCCCGTCTGGGCCAGGACCTGACTCCCACCGGCGCCGAACGCGCGGGCAGTGCGGATGGTTCCATACCCGAGTGGACAGGTGGCGGGGTGGGCACTGTGCCCGCGGGCTTCGTGCCCGGCAGCGGCACATACCCTAACCCCTTTGCCGCGGAGACCCCGGTGTACACGGTCACGAGGGAGAACATGGCGGAGTATGGCGATGTGCTTTCCGAGGGTCAGAGGGAGATGCTTGAGCGCTTCGGTGCTGATGGTTATCAACTTAACGTCTATCCCAGCCATCGCACATTCCAGGCACCGCAGTGGTTCTATGACGGTACCAAAGCCAACGCCGCGGAAGCGACACTCGAGGATGCTGGTCAGCGCATAGCCAACAACGTACCCGGCGTACCCTTTCCTATTCCGCAAAGCGGGCTGGAAGCCATGTGGAATCATATGATTCGCTGGATGGGGTATACGCTCACCCTGGATTCGGCATCCTATTACGTGGATTCCAATGGCGAGCCGGTGCTGGCATCCCAGGCGGAGACGGTGTTCGAGTTCCCGATGTTCATGCCCTTCCTGGACCCGGACAGAAACTATGACTCCACGGATGTGCGGTGGGCGCTGCTGCGTACCGACTTTACCGGCCCCAGCCGCCGGGCGGGTGAAATTCTTCTGGTACATGAGCCGGGTTCGGATTACACCGCCGGTAAAGGCCGCTCGGCCTGGCAGTACCTGTTGGGCCAGCGCCGGGTGCGCAAGGCGCCGGCAGTCTCCTTTGATACCCCCCGGCCCGCGGCGGCAGGAACGTCCACATACGACGATGCCTACATGTATAACGGCTCACCAGAGAAGTACGACTGGAAATTGATCGGCAAGAAGGAAATGATCGTGCCGTATAACAACTATGCCGCGCTGTTCGAATACGACTCTCTCGACCTGTTGGGCGAGAAGATGCTGAAGCCCGAGCTGCTGCGTTTCGAGAAGCACCGCGTCTGGGTTGTCGAGGGCACCCTGAAAGAGGGTGAGCGCCACATCTACGGTAAGCGCCGTTACCTGATCGACGAGGACAGCTGGACCATACTGGAGAACATGCGCTGGGACGGCAGGGATAACCTGTGGCGCACTGGTTACGTGCTCTCCGCGCTGCTTTGGGATGTCCCCGCGCAAATCTCCACCTCCGAGATCAGCTACGACCTGCTCAAAGGCATTTACGCCATTACCGGCAAGGGTGACCGGGGCAGTCTGCGCACCACTATCGAGAAGCCTGTGAACTTCTTCAGTCCCCAGGGCATGGCGCGCGGCGGTATTCGCTAGCCCGCGCCAGCTCGACCGCGGAAACCCCGGGGGATCCGCGGTTCGGGTTGATTCAAAGTACCTGCGTTTGTCGACTTTATCTCCGGACATCGACGATGGGACAGAAGCTCTCATGCGTCGACAATACTGAGTGTCTGTTATGGAGCAAAAAATAAAGAAAGTTTTTATCACCGGCGCTAATGGTTTTATCGGCCGGGCCTTCGCCAACTTCCTCAGGAAAAAAGGGATAGAGAGCTGCGGAATCGATTTCGTGGCTAACCCCGAGGCCAGCGTTATTGCGGCAGACCTGTTTGCTGTGGACAAGTGGCGTTCCCTGCTGGAAGAGTGCGACGCCGTACTGCATACCGCCGCAGTCGTTTCCAATGCCCTCAGCGAGGATGAGACCTGGCGTGTCAATGTGCTCGGCACCCAGATGGTGCTGGACGCCGCCAGTCGGTCAGGCAAGAGCGTGCGCTTTGTACACTTGTCCTCGGTTGCCGCGTTGGGTTTTGAGCACGAGGGCTGCATGGATGAGTCCATGCCCCTGCGTGCCAGTGGCCAGCCTTATCGGGACACCAAAATAGCCAGTGAACATCTGGTGCTGAACTACCACACCAGCGGCAAGGTCGATGGCTGCATCATCCGACCCGCGGACGTCTATGGCCCGGGTTCACGCCCCTGGGTGGTCCTGCCCATCGAGGAAATGAAGAAGAAGAAGTTCATCGTGCCCGCCGATGGCATGTTCGGTCCCGTGTATGTGGATGATCTGCTCAGGGGTATCTACCTGGCTTTGACCAAGCCGGCGGCCGCGGGGAAAATTTTCCAGCTGTCGGGATTTGGCGAGGTCAGCAACCTCGAATATTTCGGCTACCTGGCGAAGATGGTGGGCCTTAAGAAAGTGCCGAGCGTGTCCAGCAAGTTGGCCATCGCCGGTACGACTGTGTTTGAAAAGGCGGTTCACCTGGCAGGCAGGACCACGGACATCAACCCCTTGACCATGATCATGCTGAGTCGTCCCAGCGCGGATTACAGCCATGCGCGGGCGAAGAAACTGTTGGGTTACAGGCCTGCTGTCACGCTGGAGAAAGGCATGCAGCGCTGTGAAGCCTGGTTGCGCAAGGACGGTGTGATCAAATAACTACCGGGCCTGCCCCCGCGGCCGTTCATTCATTCTTACCATGAAGCCTGTTCGTCAGTCAGGGCGTAACAATGGGAAAGCCGGAGGGCGGCTTCTCCAGCAGTCGGAAGAAACTGATCAGGTCGAGCTTGCTGCCGGTCAACTCCAGCTGATCGTTTCCCAACAGATCGGTAATGCCTGCTTCCCCGACCAGCATTTTGAGAAACAGGGTCTTGGGCAATGCGATTCCCGCGTTGGCGTCCTCCGCCGGAGGTGCGCGACGAAAATGCAGTACGGAATTTTCAATCCACAGTACGTAGTTCTGTCCCCCGGGCAGCCCCGGGTCGTCGCCGTCCACCGCTGCAACGTCCGTGAAAGTCAGGTTGAGCTTCAGATTCTTGCCCTCGGCCCCGGGGCCGTCGAGGGCCGCGGCCCAGGCTTCCAGAAAGCTTTCCACCGGGGCCCACTGAAGCATACCGAGTGCCGCTGACGGTTTGGGGCCGGCGCCGCCTGTGCCGCCGCGCAACTCCTGGGCGCCGGTGAGGTAAAAATTGCGCCAGATGGCCGATTCGGCCATGTAGCCCATCTGGTCGTGGGCGCTGGCGAGGAGCTCCCGGGCGCTCCTGTTGTCCGGGTCTGCGAATACCACCTGGTTGAGGAGTTCCGCCACCCAGCGATATTCGCCCTTGTCGAAGGCGGACTGGGCCGCACTCACCACCTGGTCGCTGCCGCCCATCAAATCGACGTACCGTCGCGCCGCCTCGACCCGCGGCAGGCGGTCCAGGTTGGCCGGGTTGCCGTCAAACCAACCCATGTAGAACTGGTACACCGCCCGGGCGTCGTGCTTGAGTGAGCCGTAGTAGCCATGCACTGAAAACCCCTCGGTCAGCGTCTGTGGAAAGCGGATCTGTTCGGCGATCTCGTCGGGTTTCATGCCGGCGTTGATCATCCTCACGGTCTGGTCGTGGATGTACTTGTAGGCATCCCGCTGCTGTTTCATGTAATGGGTAATGCTGGCGTTGCCCCAGTTGGGCCACATATGGCTGGTGAAGAGTATTTCGGCGTCTCCGAAGCGCACCAGCGCCTCGTCGATATAGCCGGACCAGCGCAGCGCATCGCGTACCTTGGCGCCGCGCAGGGTGTAGAGGTTGTGCAGGGTCGGCACCATGATCTCCGCGCCGCAGTAGGCTTTCAGCTCCGGCAGGTAGAACGCCAGCTCGGCGGGGGCTTCGGAGCCCGGCGCGTTCTGGAAGATAAACTTCACGCCGTCCACGATCTCCTGCTGGGGCGTGCGATCCACCACCAGCGTTGGCGGCAGTATGCCGATAGTGCCCATGGCCACCCCCTGGCCCAGGCCGGCGCCGACAATGCCGGTGACGGATGCGGGCAGCGAGTTGCCGAACTGGTAAATCGAGCGTCTGCCCATGGCCGGCCCCACGAGAATGTTCTCGCTGGTCGCCTCGTCCAGGAAACCCACGGGGGCAATGACCGGCAACTGGCGCCGGGCCACTTCCTCTGCCGACACCACGCCCAGCACGCCGCCAAAGTGATCGACATGGCTGTGGGTGAAGATGATCGCGGAGACAGGCTTGTCTCCCAGGTGCTTGCGAGCAAATGCCATCGCCGCCGCCGATGTCTCCCGGGTGGTGAGCGGGTCGACGACGATCCAGCCGGTTCTGCCCTCGATCAGTGTGATATTGGCAAGGTCGAATCCCCGCAGCTGGTAGATCCCATCGGTGACCTGGTACAGGCCGGTATTGTTGTTGAGCACGGCGTGACGCCACAGGCTGGGATTGACGCTTGCCGGCGCGTCGCCCTGGATGAAGGCAAAGCGATCGTAGTCCCAGACAACGCTGCCGTCCTCGGCCAGCACCTTGCCCTCCGGCCGGGCGATGAAACCACGACCGGCATTTGCCGCGTCACGCGGGTCGGCCAGGTTGAGCGACTTGCCATAGGCGCTGTTGGCGGCGAACGTGGTGGCGGTGGCATCGCCGGAGGGTTTGGCGACCGGTGCGTCCCTGTCACAGCCAGACAGGCCTGCAGACAACAGGGTAACCAATGCCATTTGCGACAATCGTGCAGTGAGGCTGTACATGCTCGTCTCGCTTGTTATTTCGCTTATGATTACTGCTTCAGGCTGCTGGGGCACTTGCCGCGAGGTCCGCCCTTACCGCCTCGGAGGAACCCTTGCCCAGGCGTTTCATCAGCGCCACCACATCCTTGATATTGATCGGCAAGGGCTGCAGGCGGTCGTTCGTCACGGCGCAGACAGATCCCGACCACGGGTCCGGTGCGCCCGGCAGAAAAATAATGCTGCGGTCGTCACCTATCACCTCCACGACGAAGCCCAGTTGCCAGGAGTCGTCAAACCGGATGAGCACCGGTTGCATGTCTTTGGTGTCATCGGGGGTGAGCACGCTGCCCGTCTTCGCTTTCATGAGGGCATAGGCGGGTACTTTATCCAGCACGTTGCTCTCCAGGGACTGGACCAGGCGGCGGGCCGTTGTCGTTCGCGCCGCCAGTCCGGCGATAAAGCAGATGAGGACCAGAATTCCCAGCGCGATCATTTCCACAACCGCCATTCCGGCGAAGGACTGCACCGGCAGTACCTTTGCCATCGGCGCGGCCAACTGGTGAGTGAGCTGCAGACCCTTGCCAATCACGCCGATAAAAATCACGATGGGCACCAGAAACAGCATGCCGCCCAGAACAGTTGTCTTGATGAGACGAATCATCCGATGTTCCTCGTTATTGTTAGTGTTGCCCACTTTACTACCGACGGGTGTGCCGGGAAACCGCTCATCTCTTTGCCCGGTTACACCCTGGACAGGGGAGGGTCCGGGTCGATCCGCAACTAGTGGTCGCCCTGGAGTTTTGCCCTGCGCAATCTGAGCGCATTCGCGATCACCGATACCGAGCTCATGCTCATGGCGGCGCTGGCGAGCATGGGGGAGAGCAGTACACCAAAAAATGGGTAGAGGACGCCGGCGGCCACGGGAATTCCCAGGGAATTGTAGGCGAAGGCAAAAAACAGGTTCTGGCGGATATTACCCATGGTCCGGCGCGACAGGCGCAGGGCCTTGGCGATACCACGCAAATCCCCATTGAGCAGGGTGACGCCGGCGGACTGCATCGCCACATCGGTACCGGTGCCCATGGCGATGCCCACATCGGCCTGGGCCAGCGCGGGCGCGTCGTTGACCCCGTCACCCGCCATCGCCACCACGCGTCCCCCGGCCTGCAGGCGCTTCACGACTGCCGCTTTGTCCGCGGGCAGCACGTCCGCCACCACCTCGTCTATATTGAGTGCGTCGCCCACCACTTTCGCGGTGCGGGCATTATCGCCGGTCAGCATGATGATACGAATGCCCTCGGCGTGCAGGGCCGCTACTGCCTCCAGGGTGCTGGGCTTTATCGCGTCAGCCACGCCCACCACGCCCGCGGGTTTGCCGTCCACCGCGACAAATATAGTGGTCTGTCCCCCATTGCGCAGGTTTTCGGCCAGGGACTGCAGTTCCTGGCTGGCGACCTGTTCACGCTCCAGCAAGCGCAGGTTGCCCACCAGCACCCGACGGTCATCGACCACGCCCCAGACCCCGAGACCGGGATCAGACCCGAAGCCCGTCACAGCGGGCAGTGGCGCGAGGCCCCGGTCCGTCGCCCCCGCGACAATTGAACGTGCCAGGGGATGTTCGCTGGATGCCTCGACTGCCGCGGCAAGTCGCAGTAGCCCGGTTTCCTCGAATCCGGCCAGTGGCGCTATCGACTGCAGGCTGGGCTTGCCTTCCGTCAGGGTGCCGGTCTTGTCTACCACCAGCGTATCCACCTTTTCCAGTGTCTCCAGTGCGCTGGCGTCCTTGATCAGCACCCCTTCATGGGCGCCTCGCCCGACACCCACCATGATGGACATGGGGGTGGCGAGGCCCAGCGCGCAGGGACAGGCGATAATGAGCACGGAAACGGCAACCACCAGCGCATGGGCCATGGCCGGGGGTGGGCCCCATATTGTCCATACTCCTGCCGCAATCATTGCCGCCATGATGACCGCCGGCACAAACCAGGCGGCCACCTGGTCCGCCAGTCGCTGCACCGGTGCCCGTGAGCGCTGCGCCTGGGCTACCATGTGAACGATCTGCGCCAGCAGGGTGTCAGCCCCAACCTTCTCAGCGCGAACCAGCAGGCTGCCCGAGCCGTTTACGGTGCCGCCGGCTACGGAGTCCCCGCGGCTCTTTCGTACCGGGTCGGGCTCGCCGGTCAGCATCGATTCATCCACGTGACTGTCACCCTCCAGCACGGCGGCGTCCACGGGGATCTTTTCTCCCGGCCTCACGCGCAGGCGATCTCCCACGCTGACCTGTGCCAGGTCCACATCGGTCTCGATATCCTGCTCATCCAGGCGGTGGGCCAGCTTGGGGGCCAGCTCCAGCAGTGAGCGGATCGCACTGGAAGTCTGGGATCGGGCGCGCAGTTCAAGTACCTGGCCCAGCAGCACCAGCGCGACGATCACGGCGGCCGCCTCAAAATACAGTGGCGGCATACCGTTGGCCATCCGGAAAGCATCCGGCAGTATGTTTGGGAAAATAAGGGCCACGACGCTGAAAGCGAAGGAGGCCCCGACCCCCAACGCTATCAGCGAGAACATATTGAGGCTGCGGTTGCGCACGGACTGCCAGCCACGTACGAAGAAGGGCCAGCCGGCCCACAGCACGACCGGCGCGGCCAGCGCAAACTGGATCCAGCCCGAGAGCGTGTGGCCGATCTGCCTGCTGAGGTCCAGCGCCGGGACCATTTCGCCCATGGAAAGCACCAGTACCGGCAGACTCAGGATCAGGCTGACCAGGAAGCGACGCGTCATGTCCCTGAGTTCGTGGTTGTCGCCTTCATCCGCTGTCGGCGACTCGGGCTCCAGCGCCATGCCGCATTTTGGGCAGGAGCCGGGACCTTCCTGCCGCACCTCGGGGTGCATGGGACAGGTGTAGATGGTTCCGGCGGGTGCCGGTGCCGGGGGCTCCGCTTGCCGGGTTTGCAGGTATTTTTCTGGCGCGGCAGCAAATTTGCCGCGGCAGCCGGCGCTGCAGAAGAAATACGCGCTGCCGTTGTGTTCATGTTTGATCGCGGTGGCGGGATCGACCGTCATGCCGCACACGGGATCGGTAACCTTGTCCCCGGGAGCTGGGCTGTCGGCATGGGCGCAGTGTTGCTCGTTTTGGCTGCCATGAGAGTGTGTATGGGCCATATCAACTCTCCGGTTCGCTTTGCTGATCCCGCTTGGGGGGGCATCGCTGCTGGCCGTAATTCCCGAACGCCTCCAGTACATCATCCATTTCTTTCTTTGACAGCAAATTTGGGCCGCCGATCGCCAGCGTGCCCCAGTAGCAGTGCGCCTGTTCCTCGACGAGTTCCGCCAGCTTTAGCGCTTTTCCCAGGCTGGCTCCGGTGGCCAGCTGGCCGTGATTGGCAAGCAGGCAGGCGAGCGAATTCGACAGCGCTTCCAGGTTCGACAGGGACAGTGCCTTGCTGCCGAAGGTCGCGTAGTCCGCCAGGGGAATGCCGTGGCCGCCGGCGGCCGCCACCATGTAGTGCATGGCGGGAATGGGTTTGTGCGCGCAGGCCAGGATGGTGGCGTAGGGCGAGTGGCAGTGTACGACCGCGTTGACATCGGGTTTCTCCCGGTAGATATCGGCGTGCATTTGCCATTCGCTGGAGGGGGTGAGCTGGTCCCCGGCCACGTGGCCGTCGAGGTTCATTGCAACAATGTGTTCGGGCAGTAGCCCGTCAGGTGCCACGCCGGTGGGCGTGATGAGCATGCCGGTATCACTGCGAGTGGATACGTTCCCGGATGTACCGCTGGTCAGTTTCTTTTCGACCAGCGCCTGCAGGGCCTGCACCACATCCAGCCGATCGGCATAGTCCCGCGTTTTGTCGTTCATATTATGTCTCCTGCACTTTGTACAGTCCTGCGGCTGGCACCATCTTTCCTGACCCCGCTTATCGGGATTGGTTCAGGCGGGGTTGGACCTGCCCGGGTAAACGTGGCGGAAAGTCAGGTTTATCCTTGGGCCGCAGCTCCGTGCCAGCTTGCGGATACCGTGTTTCCAGTAGCGCTGGGTCGCGCCCCGCATCAGGAGCAGGCTGCCCGCGGGCAATGCCACGTTCACGGTGTCGAGGTCCTTGCGGTAGCGGTGTCTGAAATAGAGGGTACGGGTTTCGCCAAGACTGAGGGAGGCGATGACGGGCTCGGGGCCGAGCTCCGGCTCGTCGTCAGCGTGGAGACCCATGGAGTCCCGCCCGTCCCGGTAATAGTTAAGCAGTACGCTGTTGAAACGGCTTGCGGACACCCGTTCGGCCAGGCCTTTGAGCTGCTGCAGCGTATCACTCCAGGGCAGGGGCTCATAGGTCTTGCCGGAGTAACGGTAACGTGCGTGCTGGTCGCCGTACCAGGCCACAAGCCTGGGCTGTTGGTGGGTTTTGCCGAACAGTGTTATGTGTTCCTGTCGCCAGTGAACGTCATCGATCAGTCGGCGCAGCAAACCATCCGCTTCGCAGCCCAGGTGCAGGTCCGTATAGAGCAGCACCTCGGCGTCTGGCATTGGGATATTGGCAGGCGCGGGCGCGCTCCCGGCTGTTGTGCCGGCCTCAAGACCCTGCGGTGCCGGTTTCAGTGTGTGGTCCATAAAGCGCCCTGTATCCCTAACCCGGTATACAGTAACACTTCCCGGGTGCATCGGTGGTTTTGAGGTCGCATCTTGCGGTATGCTCCAGTCCCGCCTCAAATCGCCCGTAACAATGACTTCCATAGACATACCCGACAAGACCCTGCTGCAGGACTGGCTCGACCAGGC
>JAHEBL010000229.1 GCA_024642265.1 Haliea sp.
AACGCGCTGCCGCTCATACCGGCTACCAGCATCGCGCTGGTAATGCCGATGGCTGCCGCCAGGCGGCTGCGCTGGAACAGGGAGGCCTTGCCGGCCGGGGTGGATACGGAACTCTCTAGTGAAGATTGCATTATCATCCTGATAATCTCCTTGCTTGAATAAAAAAGGCTAACCACAAACCCACTGGGCTTGTTTTCAATTTAAGCTGCCATCGCAGCGGCTGTATTGATGTGAGTCAATGACTCAATTGCCCCGTTTTTGTCGCATGGCAGCAGCCACCTGAACCGTGGTAGCAGATTTCCTGCCAGAGCATAAAAACCCCATTATTTATAGGGGGTTATAGTTTTGGTGTCGTTTGGGGTTGGCGACCGGGTGTAAAGTTTGCTGACAGCGCTTTGACAGATTGTCTTGACCTGAATCAAGTTCGCTTCCCCGGGAAACGCCGTCGCTGGTGTTTCCCTTGGGCATTGCAGGGCGTTTCGATCGGTTTTTTAAGCGTTTTATAAATCATTCGCATTTGCGCCTGTGCTGTTTTTTTCGTTCTTATTATGAAATCGAATGACGGCTGCGGACCTTTCGAAGGGAATTCGTAGGGTGTGTTTTATGCGAAAGAGCGATTACCTTTCGAAGTGCCGGCGCTGCTTCAGTACTCGCGGTGTACCCCATGTGCGCTTGATGGGCGTTGGGCAGTGCGTCAACATCCCGCGCCGGCGCACCGCCACCATGCCCATGGATTACAGCACCCTGGACCGCGCCTTCGCTATCACGACCGGCTCCGGCCACCAGCAGGTGCGGCGCAAGCCGGAACTGAAAGCGGGCAAGCGCTGGGTGGAGCTGGTTTACTGACTCGTACCGATTCCCGATCCCGATGACGGGGCGTTGACGGGGCCTTGCCTGACGTGGGGTAATCGGCCGGTATTTGCCTGGAGAGTGACGATGACCCCGGAAAAAATCAGTGAATATGGCGAGGCCCTGTTTACGGCCCTGCGCGAGGGCAGAACCCTCGCGCCGCTGACTGAGCGGGAGCCCGATATCACCATCGAGGACGCTTACCGGATTTCACAGGTGTTCCTGCAGCGCCGTATCGATGCGGGTGAGCGGGTGGTGGGCAAGAAAATCGGCGTCACCAGCAAGCCGGTGCAGGACATGCTGGGCGTGTTCCAGCCGGACTTCGGCTTCCTCACCGACGCCATGGAGTGCCCCGACGGCGCCAATATTCCCATCGCAGGCAACCTGATCCAGCCCCGGGCGGAGGGCGAGATCGCGTTCCGCCTGCGCAAGGACCTGCAGGGCCCCGGCGTCACCGAGGCGGATGTGCTGGATGCCACCGCCACCATCATTCCCTGTTTCGAGATTGTCGATTCGCGCATCGACGACTGGAAGATCAGGATCCAGGACACGGTGGCCGACAATGCCTCCTGCGGCGTCTATGTGTTTGGTCGCAAGGAGGTCGACCCCCGGGATTTCGACCTGCCGTCCCTGAAGATGTCGATCTACAAGAATGGTGAGCTGCACTCCGAGGGCCTCGGCAGCGCGGTGCAGGGCAACCCGTTGACGGCGGTTGCCTGGCTGGCCAATACACTCGGCGAGTTCGGGATTCCATTCAAGGCGGGTGAGGTTATTTTGTCCGGCTCGCTGGCGCCGTTGATTCCGGTGGTGGCGGGGGATGAGATGTCGCTGGAGATCGAGGGTATCGGAGGGTGTAGTTGTCGGTTTGTGTAACCAGTTCATTGCTAGAAGCGATCTGGGTGCCGCTCCGACAAGAGAGCGCGTCCGATAATCTGTTGCCAGACTCGCCGTAAATACATACCCGGTGAAGCGGGGCAGGCTCTCCATGTAGACTCGCTGTGGCCATCCATGGCCACAAACGGTCTGGAGCGCCACTATCGGCCACACTCTCTCCGTTCAGTGATTGTTAAATAGATGGGAGCTGATCATGCAAGGCCCACCAGAAAGAGGTAAGTATTCGAAATTGCGAAAGGGCTTGCTCGCCCAGTTCCAGGCGTAGCTGCAGGGTAGTCTGGACCAAGACCGTCTGCAGCCATGGATGGCTGCAGCGAGCCTACATGGACGTATTCACGGCGTGTCTTGGGCTAGACTACCCTGTAGCTGCGCCGATTTGAGCGGGAAATTATTTCAATACACACTCTGACCAGGTATTTCCGAGAATCACGAGAGAACCAACATGAGCAAAAAAGTAAAAGCCGCAATCATCGGTCCCGGTAATATCGGCACCGACCTGCTGATGAAAGCCATGCGCAGCAAGGTCATCGAGCCTGTCTGGATGGTGGGCGTGGAGGCGGATTCGCCCGGGCTGAAACGGGCCAGGGAAATGGGACTGAAAACCACCTCGGATGGCGTCGACGGCATGTTGCCCAGCATGAAAGCCGACGGAGTGCAGATCTGCTTCGACGCAACTTCTGCTTATGTGCACGCCGAAAACAGCCGCAAGGTAAATGAGCAGGGGGCGGTGATGATCGACCTCACCCCGGCCGCCATC
>JAHEBL010000230.1 GCA_024642265.1 Haliea sp.
CCCGCATTCTGATAAGGGCTCAACCCTTGCAGCTCTCCCGGGTCGGCCAGTGGCAGCAGCACATTGTTCAGGCGCAGATAGAATGCACTGGCACCCAGCTCCAGTCGCCCGTCGAGCAACAGGGCTTTGGCACCCAGTTCGTAGTTCTCGGCTGTCTCCGAGTCATAGGAAAGCAACGTCGGATCGTTTGCCCGGGTGTTGAAACCACCTGCGCGAAAGCCCCGAACATATTTGGCAAACAGCGTCAGCGAGTCTCCGGGCTTGTAGGCCAGGGTAATGCCGGGCGACCAGTTGTCGAAGGTTTGGCTGGTATCCAGCGTGTAGGTCCCTGGACGCTGTGACGGGGCATAGTAACCGGTGGCAGACTCCCGGTAGTCGATATGCTTGCGGTCGCGGGTGTAACGCAGGTCCGCGGTAAGCTCGAAGTTATCCACCAGAGTCCACAGCAGTTCGGTGAATCCGGCCCATGATCGGGTGTCCAGATTCGTATCCTGCGAGAGGCTGCCATCCTCGCCAATGTCCGCCAGAATCAGCGCAAAGTCGCGTACCGGGTATCGGCTGTAGTCAAACCGCGCTGATTCATCGAAGTAACTGGTGCCAACGATCGCCTGTAGCGGGCTGCCATTGTCGGGGGTGAGAAAGCGCACTTCCGCGACCACTGTCTCATCGCGATCGTCGAGGGTATAGACCTGTGGTGCCAGGATGAGAAGCGGCTTGGTGCGCCCCCTGGCCACAAAGTCCGCGTAGGAGGCCGCATAAGCAGTGCCATCGAAATCGGCTTCCCCGACACGTACCTCGAGCTCACGCCAACCGGCCACTGCAACGATGGAACCGGCGCCGGTATCAATATCGAGCTTGCCGTTAATGCGCGCAGTGTGTTGATCGGGCCCATCCAGGTCATCGCGCAGAATATTATGCGGCGATTCGTGCGCCAGTGGCGGTGGTCCCAGCCGGGCATCCTTGATGACACCGCTGAAGCCGCCGTAGGCATTGTCGATATCGACATACTCGCCGCTCAGAGTGAGTGTCGTTCGTTCGTTCGGCAGCAGCGCGAGGGTGAGTCGTCCGCCCGTTTCACTCAACGCATCGAGATTTTTGCCGTCGATGCCGCTGCGGTAGTAACCGCCGTTGCGGTCGTTGTACCAGAGCGTGGCCCGCATTCGTAGAGTATCGGATAGGGGGACGTTGACCGTGCCGTTCACGTCATAGTCGCCATACTCAGCGTAGCTGGTGTCCAGCCGCGCGAACAGCCCATCAGTGGGCTGGTTCGTGGTGATGACCACCGCGCCACCGGTGGTGTTGCGGCCGTAGAGGCCAGCCTGGGGTCCCTTGAGCACCTGGACCGATGCGATATCGTAGAACCCTGGCAGTATTGTGTGCAGGCCGGAGGAATACACCTCGTCAACGTAGACCGCATTGCCGGTTTCGATCAGCGTACCTGGCGTGAGCACCCCCCGGATCACTATCTGTGAGCTGAGGCCGTCGCTGCCCGTGTATACCAGCACGCCCGGACTGAAGCCCAGAAAATCGTCGACGTCGCGGTATTGCAGGCCGTCCAGGATTTCACCGTCGAGCACCGTCAGCGACATGGGTACGGCCATCGACGACTCATCCCGCCGGCGAGCGGTGACCAGTATTTCCTCGAGGACATTGCTCGATGCAGTGACCGCTGTCTCGATCCCGGTGCTTCTGGCGGCGTAGGCCTCAAACGCAGGAGTAGCGCCCAGGGCGATAGCTGATGTACCCAGGGTGGTTGAAAAGAACAGTAGCCTGAGTTGTCGGTGATTCATTGGTCATGCTACCGATTGTTTCCCATTCAGGGTGATACGGCCACGGCGCTAACAGAAGTCGGCCCGACACGATCGGGAATCTGCCCCGCGTGCCTCATCTCCTCGAGGTGTGCTCGCTCCCCGGCAAAGTAGGCATCAGCACGTGCCTTCAAGGCCTCGAAACACGGCAGGTGACGCATGCTGTCGAAGGCAGGATTACTCGTAAAGAAGCCCCAGCGGGGCCCCGGGGTAGGTGTGGCGACCCTGTCGAGTGCGGCGCAGGCTTCCTCGCTGTGGCCTGCGTGCGCCAGCAGTATCGCGCGCACATGATCATGCACTCTGGCATGGAGCGGATAGTCCGCTTCTATCTCGCTCATCCTTGCTTCGATTTTTTCCTCAAGACGAGTCGCGGCATCGGCCTGATCAGTTTCGGCGAGCAACTGTACCAGGTTCGCAAGGGCGTACAGCTGCCAAGCCGATACGCTGGGCGCCAACGGTTCTCCGTCCGAATACGCGGCGTGAAAAACGGCCAGCGCTCGCGCAAAATCACGGTCCGTCAATGCCTGTATCAACATGATCTGTGATACCTGGTCGGAAAGGATTAGCGGGCCCGGCGGGCCCAATTTTCCACTGTAGATGGCATCGGCCAACTGCCCGATCGCTCCCTGCGCCCATAGTATCGCGGCCTGCCCGACAGGTGTCGGCGGAGTGTTGGCCGCACGGGCGCCGTC
>JAHEBL010000028.1:0-21401 GCA_024642265.1 Haliea sp.
TTTTCCTGCGCCGGCAGCATCCCCTGCCCGCGTCAACCGAGCCCTATTGAGTGAGTGATCTCAGCCACATCCGCAATTTCTCCATCATTGCCCACATCGACCACGGTAAATCCACTCTGGCGGACCGGTTTATCCAGCACTGCGGAGGCCTGAGCGCCCGCGAAATGGACGAGCAGGTGCTCGATTCAATGGACATCGAACGCGAGCGCGGGATTACCATCAAGGCCCAGAGTGTCACCCTCGACTACACGGCGCGGGACGGGCAGGTCTACCAGCTTAATTTCATTGATACTCCCGGCCACGTTGATTTCTCCTATGAAGTGTCGCGCTCCCTCGCAGCCTGTGAGGGCGCACTGCTGGTAGTCGACGCCGGACAGGGAGTGGAGGCGCAATCGGTTGCCAACTGCTACACGGCAATCGAGCAGGGCCTGGAAGTACTGCCCATACTCAACAAGATGGACCTCCCCCAGGCAGACCCCGAGCGGGTCAAGGTCGAGATCGAGGAAATCATCGGCATAGACGCCACCCACGCCTGCCTGGTCAGCGCAAAGTCGGGCCTCGGCATTGAGGATGCCCTCGAAAGCCTGGTGCAGCGGATTCCGCCACCGGCAGGGGACAGGGACGCACCGTTGCAGGCGCTGATCATCGACTCCTGGTTCGACAACTACCTTGGAGTTGTTTCGCTGGTGAGGGTCAAGAACGGGCGGTTGCGCAAGCGCGACAAGATAGTCACAAAGTCCATCGGCAAAACGCACCAGGTAGATGCGGTTGGCATATTCACACCCAAGCGGCTTGAGCGGGATGTGCTGCAGGCCGGGGAAGTGGGTTTCGTGGTAGCCGGGATCAAGGACATTCACGGTGCGCCGGTAGGCGATACGCTGATCCATGCCCAACGCCAGGACGAAGTGCCGGCACTACCCGGATTCCAGCGGGTGAAACCACAGGTCTACGCCGGTATCTTTACCATATCGTCGGACGACTACGAAGACTTCCGCGATGCACTGGCCAAGCTTACCCTCAACGACGCTTCGCTGTTCTACGAGCCCGAAACCTCCGACGCCCTCGGCTTTGGCTTCCGCTGTGGGTTCCTGGGAATGCTGCACATGGAGATCATCCAGGAACGGTTGGAGCGCGAGTATGACCTGGACCTGATCACCACCGCCCCCACGGTGATATATGAGGTGGTGAAAAAGAACGGCGAGGTCATCCAGGTGGACAATCCCTCGCGGTTGCCTGATGTGGGCGACATCGAGGAGATGCGCGAGCCCATCGCCCGCTGCAATATCCTGGTGCCCCACACCTACCTCGGCAACGTCATCACCCTGTGTGTGGAAAAACGCGGCGTACAGAAAGATATGCAATTCCTTGGCGCGCAGGTGTCGCTGACCTACGATATCCCGATGGCTGAGGTGGTGCTGGATTTCTTTGATCGCCTCAAGTCGGTGAGCCGTGGCTACGCCTCCCTTGACTACAGCTTCGAGCGATTCGAGACGGCCACGCTGTCGCGACTCGACGTGCTGATCAATGGCGAACGGGTGGACGCGCTGGCTGTGATCGTGCATCGTGACCAGGTCCAGCACCGGGGTCGGGTTCTTACCGAGAAGATGAAAGAGCTCATCCCCAGGCAAATGTTCGACGTGGCGATCCAGTCTGCTGTGGGCGGCAAGATCATCGCACGGCAGACGGTGAAAGCATTGCGCAAAAATGTCACTGCGAAATGCTATGGCGGCGACGTGAGCCGCAAGCGCAAATTGCTGGACAAGCAAAAAGCCGGTAAGAAACGCATGAAGCAGGTAGGTCGGGTGGAGATACCCCAGTCAGCCTTCCTCGCAGTGCTCAAGGTAGACAGCTGACAGGTCAGAATATGGATATCGATTTCCCCCTCATCCTGGTAATCCTGGTATTTGGCAGCGGCCTTATCTGGTTGCTGGACGCGCTTCTGCTGGCGCCCGGACGCCGCCGCACCGTGGCGCAGCTGCAGGTTCAGTATCCCCAGTGGCAGGAGGAGGGCAGCGGCCAGTCGATAAAGTACCAGGCGCAGCTGGCCGATACCGCCCGGGAGCCGGTGGTGGTGGAGTATGCCAAGTCCTTCTTTCCCGTGTTGCTGGTGGTATTCGTGCTCCGCTCTTTCCTGGTGGAGCCTTTCCAGATACCGTCCTCCTCCATGGTGCCCACGCTGGAGGTCGGTGACTATATACTGGTCAACAAGTACACCTATGGTATCCGCCTGCCGGTTGTTCGCACCAAGGTACTGGCCCTCAATGAGCCACAGCGCGGTGATGTGATGGTATTTTTCCCGCCTCACATGAACGACACCTACTTTATAAAGCGGGTGATCGGCCTGCCGGGAGATATCATCAGCTACCGGCAGAAACGCCTGTATGTGAACGGCAAGGAGGCGCCGCTGGAGACGCTGGCGGTAGTTCCGGACGGAGCGTCGAGGTACGGTATGGGGCTCGAAACCGTCGGCGCTGCCACCCACCTGGTGCAGGAAGACGAATCGCGGCCGGCCCGTGACTTTTCCGTGGAGGTCAAGCCCGGGCACTATTTCATGATGGGCGACAACCGGGACAACAGCAGTGACAGCCGGATTTGGGGTCAGGTACCGGAAAAGGATATAGTGGGCAAGGCGTTCGCGGTATGGATGCACTGGGATTCGCTGTTCAGCATCCCGAGCTTCAGCCGTGTCGGCCTGATCGAATAATTACAGCGCAATCGGGGAGTAAGGCAAATGTATATACTATCCAGGCAACGTGGTATGTCCATTCCGGGTATGTTGGCAGTGGCGGCCATGGTGGGGTTTTTTGTCATGTGCGCCATCCGGATGGCGCCACGCTATTTCGAGTACCTCAGCATTCGCGAAATAGTGGAGACCGTCGCCGCCGAATACAAGCGGGAGGAAAACAGTATTTCTGATATCCGGCGCAGGATCGATACCATGTTCAATACCAACCAGATCTACGATCTCAAGCCCAAGGATGTTGAGGTGTTTCACAAGGATGGCCGGACCTTTATCGATGCCCGCTATGAAGCCCGGGTCCCGATCATGGGTAATGTCTCAGCCGTCATGAGCTTTGATGACCTCGAGATAGAAGCCGGCGTCGGGAAGAAGTAGGCATAGCGTGGCGAGCACCGCGGCTCTGCAGCGAGCCCTGGGCCATGAATTCGCCGATCCCGCGCTGCTGGCCATGGCGCTGACTCATCGCAGCGCGGGCAGCCGCAATAATGAGCGGCTGGAGTTTCTCGGCGATTCGATCGTCAACCACATCATTGCCGACGCACTTTACCAGCGCTTTCCCCGCGCCCGGGAGGGCGATATGAGCCGTATGCGCGCTTCATTGGTGAAGGGCGATACCCTGGCCGAGCTGGCCAGGGAGCTGCAACTGGGAGAGTATCTGCTGCTCGGTCCGGGCGAACGCAAAAGCGGCGGCTACCGCCGCTCATCCATCCTTGCCGATACCCTGGAAGCGCTGGCGGGCGCGATCCTGCTGGACGCCGGCTTTGAGCGCTGCAGGGACTGTGTGCTGGGCTGGTTCGGGACGCGCCTGGAGCAGCTGGCATCCGGGGCGGCGGACAAGGATGCCAAGACCCTCCTGCAGGAGTATTTGCAGGGCCGCGGCAACCCGCTGCCGGAATATGAACTGCTGGGCGTGACCGGCGAGGATCATGCACAGTTGTTCAGTGTCGCCTGTCGCCTGAGCAGGCCACAGATGCTGGCTGAGGGAACCGGCAGGAGTCGCCGCAAGGCCGAGCAGGTCGCTGCCGGCGTCGCCCTGAAGAGGCTGTCTGACCATGGCAACTGAGCCGCGGCGCTGTGGTTATGTGGCTATAGTCGGGCGGCCGAACGTGGGCAAGTCGACGCTTCTGAACCACCTGCTCGGCCAGAAAATCAGCATTACCTCGCGCAAGCCACAAACCACGCGGCATCGGGTGCTGGGGATCAAGACCGAAGCCGGCCACCAGATTATTTTTGTCGACACGCCGGGGCTTCACAAGGATGCTGAGAAGGCGATCAATCGCTACATGAACCGCGCCGCGACGGCGGCCATACGCGATGTGGACCTGGTGGTTTTCGTGGTCGACCGAACGGCATGGACTGACGAGGACGCGATGGTGCTGGAGCAGATTCGCCAGGGGGGGCTGCCCTGTCTGCTGGTGGTCAACAAGGTCGATTTACTGGCGGACAAGAGCAGTCTGCTGCCGCATCTGGAGGATCTGGCGCAGAAGGCCGACTTTGCCGCGATCCTGCCTGTCTCGGCCCTGCGCCGCCACAACGTGGCGGAGCTCGAGCAGGAAATCCTCAAATTCCTGCCGGCCTCGGAGCACCTTTTTCCGGAGGAACAGATAACCGATCGCAGCCAGCGCTTCCTCGCCGCCGAAATCGTGCGCGAGAAAATCATGCGGCAGTTGGGCGAGGAGATTCCCTACGCCATCGCCGTTGAAATAGAGGAGTTCGCACTGGACGGAGAGGTCCTGCATATTTCCGCCCTGATTCTGGTCGAGCGCAAGGGTCAGAAAAAAATCCTGGTCGGGGAGGGAGGAACCCGCCTGCGTTCGATCGGCAGCGATGCCCGCCGCGACATGGAATTATTGTTCGACAGCAAGGTAATGCTGCGACTGTGGGTGAAGGTCAGGTCGGGTTGGTCGGACGATGAGCGTGCTTTGCGCAGCCTGGGTTATGACGATGTGTAGCGCCGGCCAGAGGCGGGCTCGACAGCGCGTGCCGGGCTAGGCCGTTATGCGAGTCAGCCTGCAACCTTCATGGATTCTTCACCGCCGGCCTTACCGGGACAGTAGCATGCTGCTGGAGGTGCTGACAGCCGAGCAGGGGCGCATCAGCCTGGTGGCGCGCGGCGCGAGGCGCAAAACCCGCGGTGGTAGCGGCAACGCTCTGCTGCAACCCTTTGTCCCGCTGTTGCTGTCATTCAGCGGGCGCGCTGAGCTTAAAAACCTCAACGCGACCGAGGCAGCGGGCCGACCTGTCATGCTTGGCGGTGAGCGCATGTTCAGTGGCCTGTACCTCAACGAGTTACTCGTGCGCCTGCTGCATCGCTACGACCCGCACCCGCAGTTATTCGCCGCCTATGCATCCACCCTGGGAGCGCTGGCCGGGAGCGACGAGGTTGACGACGTCCTGCGCCGTTTCGAGTTCGCGCTGCTTGGGGAGCTGGGCTATGGCTTCGACCTGAATATGGACGGCCGCAGCGGCGAGGCGGTGGTCCCCGAGGACTGGTATCACTATGATCCCGATCATGGGCTGGTCGCCAGGGGACCGGAGGTCGATCCGGCCCAACCCGCCTTCAGGGGCGCCGACCTGTTGGCGATAGCGTCCGATGATTTCAGTGGTGGGGCGCGCCCTGCCGCCAAACGCCTTCTGCGCCTGGTGCTGGCCCTGCAACTGGGCGATGCCCCCCTGCGCAGCCGGGACCTGTTCAGGGCGCATGCCAATGCGGTGCGGCGGCCACAGGATAGCGGATTGGAGGAGCAGCATTGATCGCCATAGGCACTGACATTCTCAGGATCGCACGCGTGGAAGAGGTTGTGGCCAGGCTTGGCGATCGCTTTGTGGCGCGCATCCTGACGCCGGCCGAACAGGAGGAATATCGCGCCAGCGGCCAGCCCGAGCGCTTGCTCGCCAAGCGTTTCGCGGCCAAGGAGGCGGTCGCCAAGGCACTGGGCACCGGCATTGGCAGGGGGGTCAGCTGGCAGGATATAACTATCGGTCACGACAGCCATGGCGCACCCCTGGTAATTCTGAGCGGCGGGGCCCTTGAGGTGGCGAGCGGCCGGGGAGGAGCCAGGGTTGAACTGAGCCTGGCGGACGAAACGGAATACGTGGTCGCCTTTGCGGTGCTGTCCCGATGATCCGCTCTTGGCAAGGCACCGCTCAAGTTGGTTATACTCTTCACCCCGATGCGCGGTATCACGGAAATGCCCCAATACCCAACGATTGAAGCCTGTATAGGCAATACGCCGCTGGTGCGACTGCAGCGGCTGCCCGGAGCCACCAGCAACCTGGTGCTCGCGAAGCTGGAGGGCACCAACCCGGCGGGTTCTGTCAAGGACCGCCCGGCGCTGAGCATGATTGCCCAGGCCGAGGCCCGTGGCGAAATCAGCCCCGGGGATACCCTGATTGAGGCTACCAGTGGCAATACCGGGATCGCTTTGGCCATGGCCGCCGCGATCCGCGGTTATCGCCTGATCCTGATAATGCCCAGCCATATGAGCGATGAACGCAAGCAGGCCATGTCCGCGTATGGCGCCGAGTTGCTCGAGGTCACCCGGGAACAGGGAATGGAAGGTGCGCGTGATCTCGCGATGGCAATGCAGGCCAGGGGCGAGGGTCGCGTACTGGACCAGTTTGGCAATCCCGACAATCCCCGCGCCCACCTGGTTGGCACGGGGCCGGAAATCTGGCAGCAGACCGGCGGCACCGTTACCCATTTTGTCAGTTCCATGGGCACCACCGGCACCATCATGGGTTGTTCGGCCTACCTGAAGCAACAGAACCCGGATATCCAGATCATCGGCTTGCAACCCATTGAGGGATCCAGCATCCCGGGTATCCGGCGCTGGCCCGAGGCCTACCTGCCCGCTATTTACGACGCGGCCAGGGTAGACAGGGTGCTGGATATCTCACAGCAGGAATCCGAGCACACCATGCGGGAGCTGGCGCGGCGGGAAGGTATTTTCTGCGGGGTGTCCTCGGGCGGGTCGATCGCCGCGGCCCTGCGGCTCTCGGCGGAGCTCGAGAACGCCGTCATAGTCGCCATTATTTGCGACCGCGGCGACCGCTACCTGTCCACGGGTGTATTCGCCGGCTGATGGAGACCTGAGCCCATGGTACAGGTACGCGATCAATCCCACCTGGATCCCGCCGGCCAGGTCGATCTCGGTCAGTGGCTGGACAGGCTGCCCGTGGCTCACAGTGAGATTGAATCCAATCGCCTGCTCGCCGCCTGCCGGCTGGCCCGGGAGGCACAGCAGCTGCCCGGGATTGACAGCGGCGACTGGGCGCTGGAGCAGA
The DNA here is from genome assembly GCA_024642265.1 of Haliea sp. Taxonomy (GTDB): domain Bacteria; phylum Pseudomonadota; class Gammaproteobacteria; order Pseudomonadales; family Halieaceae; genus JARRPM01. The sequence continues at coordinate 7,028 of JAHEBL010000028.1, forward strand.
ACTGCTTCACAGCCGGTCTTGACACGGCGATGATTCTTGCGGAACTGCAGGTCGGTTCGGATTGCCTGCTGGCGGGGATTCTCTATCGCGCAGTGCGCGAGCAAAGGTTGACGCCGGAGCGTATCGCCGAGACCTTCGGTACCGGTGTCGCCGGCCTGATCGAGGGTGTGGCGCGGATGGCGGCTATCGGCGAGCTGCGGTCCCACGGTGACAGGCCGGTACTGGGTCAGGCCGAGGGCCAGAAAGACAATGTGCGCAAGATGCTGGTGGCCCTGGTGGACGATGTGCGGGTCGCGCTTATCAAGCTGGCAGAGCGCACCTGTGCGATTCGTGCCGTAAAGAACGATGAACTGCGCCGCCTGCCGGTGGCACGGGAAGTGTTCGATGTCTACGCGCCACTGGCCCATCGCCTGGGCATAGGTCATCTCAAGTGGGAACTGGAAGACCTGTCTTTTCGCTATATCTACGGCGATGCCTACCGCAAGATCGCCCGGCTGCTCGACGGCAAGCGGGTGGAACGGGACCAGTTCATTACCCGGGTAAAGGAGGAGCTCACCGCTGTCCTGCGCAAGGCGGGCCTGGAGGTGGAGATAGACGGTCGCGCCAAACACATCTACAGCATCTGGCGGAAGATGCAGCGCAAGGGCATCGGCTTTTCCCAGGTGTACGATATTCGCGCGATAAGAATCCTGGTCCCCGAGATACGGGATTGTTACGCGACCCTTGGCCTGGTTCACGGGCTCTGGCACAACATTCCCAATGAGTTCGACGACTATATCGCCAATCCGAAGGAAAACGGCTATCGCTCACTCCATACCGCGGTGGTGGGTCCCGAGGGCAAGGTGCTGGAAGTACAGATTCGCACTCATGCAATGCACCAGGAAGCGGAGCTCGGCGTTTGTGCACACTGGCGCTACAAGGGTACCGACGCGCGCAACCGACCCGCCAGCACCTACGAGGAAAAAATCGCCTGGCTGCGGCAGGTGCTGGACTGGCACGAGGAGACCGGCGACGTGGAAGATGTTGCCGAGCAATTCAGTTTCCAGATGGCACAGGACCGGGTCTACGTCTTTACCCCACAGGGTGACGTGGTGAATCTCGCCCAGGGAGCAACGCCGCTGGACTTTGCCTACCATGTGCATACCGACGTCGGGCACCGCTGCCGTGGCGCCAAGGTCAACGGTTCAATCGTGCCACTCACCTACAGCCTGGTGACCGGCGAGCGGGTGGAGATCCTCACCAGCAAGGACGGCATGCCGAAGCGCGACTGGTTGCAGCCCGGCCTGGGCTACCTGAGGACGTCGCGGGCCCGGGCCAAGGTACAGCACTGGTTCAGGGCCCAGGCCCGGGAAGTCAATATAGCCGCCGGGCGGCAGCTGCTCGAACGGGAATTCAAGCGCCTGGCCCTGACCAGTGTCGACTACCTGCGTATCGCCCGCAAGGTACAGCAGCCGAGCGTAGAGGAAATGTATGCTGCCGTGGGCTCCGGGGATCTGTCTTCCTCCCAGGTGATGAATGCCGCCCAGGGCCTGGTGGAGAATCGCGGTCCGCAGCTCAAGCTGACCCGGCCCAGCGGCGGCAGCTACCGCGGCCAGGTCCAGGTGCGCGGTGTCGGGAACCTGATGACGCATATGGCCGGGTGCTGCAAACCCCTGCCCGGGGATGCGATAGCCGGCTTCATCACCCGGGGTCGCGGGGTCAGCGTCCACCGAACGGACTGTGGCCGTTTGGTAAATCTCATGGAATCGGCCCCCGAGCGGGTAATCGAGGTGGAGTGGGGGCTCTCACCCCAGGCGAATTATGAGGTGGATGTGGCCATCGAAGCCTACGACAGGCAGGGACTGCTGCGGGATATCACCGGCCTGTTTGCCAATGCCCGTATCAACGTGTTGTCAATCAATACCCAGACCAACAAGAACCGGAATACCGCGACCATGCGCCTGCGGGTGGAGGTGCCAGACCTCGGCTCCCTGTCGAAACTGCTGGAGCGTATCAACCGTCTGAAAAACGTAGTCTCCGCCATGCGCTTGTCGGAGTAGCCGTGACGGCCTCGACGGCACAGCGCTATCGGGTAGCCGACCTGTTGCGGGTGATGGCGCGCCTGCGGGATCCGGCCACGGGCTGTCCCTGGGATATTCGCCAGGACTTTCGCAGCATCGTCCCCTCAACGCTTGAGGAGTGCTACGAACTCGCCCAGGCGATTGAGCACGAGGACTTTCCCCACGTGGCTGAGGAGTTGGGCGACGTGCTGTTCCAGGTGGTCTTTTACGCACAGATGGGCAGCGAGCGGGGCCTGTTTACCTTTGACGCCATAGTCGACACCCTCGTGACCAAACTACTGCGGCGCCACCCGCATGTTTTTGCAGGCGGCCAGATCGAGGCAGTGGTGCCGGCCCGCAGCAGTGTCGAGTCGGTCAAGGAATCCTGGGAGACAATCAAGCAGGCCGAGCGCAGTGCGAAATCCCAGGGCGGCGTCATGGCCGACGTGCCGGTGGCGCTGCCGGCGCTGCCGAGGGCGCAAAAACTGCAAAAGCGGGCAGCGCGTGTGAATTTTGACTGGCCGGACGCCAGCGGCGTCCTGGCAAAGCTGGAGGAGGAAGTAGCGGAGTTACGCGCGGCGATGGCCGGCGGCAGCCAGGCCGACGTCGAGGATGAAATGGGTGATATCCTGTTCAGCGCCGTTAATCTCGCGCGCCACCTGGAACTTGATGCCGAGGCGAGCCTGCGGCGCGCCAGCAGCAAGTTTGAACAGCGTTTTACGGCTATGGAGGCGAGTGCCGCTGCGGCCGGCAAGACGCTGCATGAGCTGTCGGCGGGGGAGCTGGATGAGCTCTGGGAAGCCGCCAAGCAGGCCCCTGCGGATGCCTCGTAGGGCTTGTACATTGCACGGACGCTGTGTATGGTTACGGCCCTTCACAGCACGGCCCGCGGGTGCGGTCCCGAGCGCCCCGATCCACAGAGGCGCGGCTTCCGGCACCTGCTCTACCTGCGGGCACTATTGAGGAATATCATCGATGCGATTGATTTTATTGGGCGCTCCCGGCGCAGGGAAGGGCACTCAGGCCCAGTTCATCACCGAGAAGTACGGTATTCCCCAGATATCTACCGGCGACATGCTGCGCGCCGCCGTGAAGGCAAAGACTGAGCTGGGACTGAAAGCCAAGTCAGTGATGGATTCGGGTGGTCTCGTGTCCGATGAGATCATCATCGGCCTCGTAAAACAGCGCATCCGCGAACCTGATTGCGCCAAAGGCTTCCTGTTCGATGGCTTCCCCAGGACTATCCCCCAGGCCGAAGCCATGGTTGACGCCGGCGTCGACCTGGACCACGTGGTTGAGATAGCAGTGGAAGACGACGCCATCGTGGCGCGCCTGAGCGGTCGTCGGGTACACCCCGGATCCGGTCGCGTCTACCACGTCCAGCACAACCCGCCAAAGCGCGAGGGTCTTGACGATGAAAGCGGGGAGCCGCTGGTGCAACGCGACGATGATCAGGAAGACACCGTGCGCAAGCGCCTTGAAATCTATCACTCCCAGACCAGTCCGCTGGTGAAGTTTTACAGCTCCATGACCGGGCCCCGGGCACCCGCCTGCCACCGGGTAGAGGGTATTGGCAGTGTCGAAGAAATTCGCGACAAGGTATTTGCTGCGCTGGAAAGTTGATCCGGCGCTTTAAAAAAGGGAGCCTCGGCTCCCTTTTTTTATTGTAAAAATTACCTGTTTCGCCGTTATGAATACACACCCTGACAGTCAGCAGCCTGTGCCGTCCCCGGCGTGGAGAATCGCCATTGCCATAAAAACACTGTATTTATAGTGTTTTTGTGTGTGTGCCATGCAACCCGGAGACAGGGTCAATCCGCCCGGAGTATTTTCAGCTGCTTGAAAAACGCGGCTGCGCACTTCCCGGTACTCTCCTTGACTGTTGTATCGGTTTGATTTTATTGCTATTTTCCACGCGACGCTCGACGTCAACAACCTTTTGGAGAGAATTGAAATGGCTACAGCAAAGAAAAAAGCACCTGCAAAGCGAGCTGCGGCAGCTCCTAAAAAGGCAGCGGCGAAGAAGTCACCGGCCAGGAAAAAGGCGCCGGCTCGCAAGTCGCCCGCAGCCGCGAAAAAGCCTGCCAAGGGCAACTTCTTCAGCAACGCCCTGAGCGACGCCCGTGACCAGGTCGAAAAGTTTGTGGATTCCGCCAAGCTCAAGGCCAAGGAAGTGGCTGCCAGGGAAAAACTGCTTGAGAAGCAGGCCGAGCTCGCCGCCAAGGCAGAAATTGACAAGGCGAAGCACCTCGCAGCGCAAGCCGAAAAGTGGATGAAGGCGCGCATCAAAGCCGATACCAAGAAGCTTAATGCGCTTGAGAAGAAACTGACCAAGCAGCTGCGCGACGCCGAGCGCAAGCTCGTTGCCCAGGCCAGGGCCGCCGAAAAGAGGGCGAGCAAGCAGGGCAAGGCGCTGAAGAAAAAGATCGACGCAGGCACCAGGAAAGTAACCGGCAAGGCGCCCGCCAGGGCGAAGGCAAAAGTGGCTGCAGCCGCGAAGAAAGCAGCTGCACCGAGGAAGAAAGCCGTCGCACGCAAGTCGAAGTAGCGGTAAAAGGTCCGGGCCTGTCCCGGATCGGCAGAAACCCGCCCGGAGCAATCCTGGCGGGTTTTTTTATAGCTGCTGGTCGGGGTTGTTAAAGTTTGCGAAGCAGCCCGGCTGGTCGGAAAAGTCAACGACGGCGCAGCGATGCCTGGCATACCAATGGCGCACGGCGCGATGCCCCTCGTCCAGGAAGATTGGCAGGGAGGGCAGAATCCCGGTGCGAATAGCTGCGCACAGGTATTGGCTGCGCTCCCCATCATGGGCGTAACTGATAGCAGTGGTGCCCCCGACCGCCGCAAGCAGCGGATCAAGCAGGCGCTCGACAAGATTGAGAGGCAGCAGGGGGTTATCGCAGGGCGCGATGACCAGGAATGCGCTTGCCAAATGGGGTATGGCCGCCTCCAGGCCCGCCAGCGGGCCCTGGAAATCCCGGCGACTGTCTGTGACAGTGGCGTCGCCCAGGGTAGCGTAGTAATCCCTGTTGCGATTGCAGCTGATCAACAGGCGATTCACCTGGGGACGCAGTCTGCCTGCGACATGGGCCGCCATCGGCAGGTTGCGCCAGGGCAGCAGGCCCTTGTCTGCGCCGCCCATACGAAGGCCCGCACCGCCAGCCAGAATAAGTCCCGTTGTATCGTGCAAGCTGATCATTCACTGTCCCTTGTTTGCTGCAGGCCGGGTTGATTCCCGCACAGATAGTGTTGGTGGCAGATAGTGTCTACCGGCAGTCGCCTGTGGGATAATCCGCCGCCAGTAGCGACAGCGCCAGCAAACGGCCGCAATAAATAACTGCAGGCTTTACAGCGGGGAACCCGATGACAGGAATACTGGCAATAGATACCGCGACTGAGGCCTGTTCGGTCGCCGTGTATGTAAACGACGAGTATCGTGAAGTATACGAGGTGATTCCGCGCCAGCACAGCCAGCGCCTCTTTGGCATGTTGCAAAGCCTGTTGCCGGACGGCCAGCTGCGCGATCATGGCATCGAAGCCATTGCCTACAGTTGTGGCCCGGGATCGTTTACCGGCTTGCGTATAGCCGCCAGCGCGGTGCAGGGGCTGGCCTATACCTCCGGGCTGCCGGTGGTACCCGTCTCCACCCTCGCACTGCAGGCCCAGACCGCATTGCGACTGGGAGTGGTGGACAGCGACTCGGTGGTCCTGAGCATCCTCGATGCACGCATAAACGAGGTATATTACGCCCTGTGCGGATTTGCGCAGGGGGTTGCCGTGGTGCGTGAGGGGCCTGTGGCCTGCGCCGCAGGCCGCGTTGTGGTCGACAGGTCGATCACCGCACTGGCCGCGGTGGGAAGCGGCTGTCGCTTCAGGGAAGAACTGGCCGGGGAGTTGCGATCGAGGCTGCTTGTGTCAGCACCCGATCTGCTGCCCGCTGCCCGGGATCTGGTGCCCATTGCCCTGGCCGCTATCGCGCGTGGCGAGTTACAGCAGGCGCAGGAGGTGCAGCCTGTGTATGTGCGGGACGAAATCAACTGGAAGAAACTGGCCGAGCAGGGCAAGACCCAATGATAGAAACCTACCAGGCATTATTGCTGGCCATCTTGCAGGGCCTTACGGAATTCCTGCCGATTTCAAGCTCAGCCCACCTGGTGATTCCCTCGCTGGTTCTTGGCTGGCCGGACCAGGGGCTCGCATTTGATGTCGCCGTACACGTGGGCACTCTTTCGGCAGTGCTCTTTTACTACCGCGAGGATCTTGGCCGGATGGCCCGCAGCTGGTTCGGCTCTCTTGCCGGCGCCCCGGCCACGGAGGACAGTCGCCTGGTCTGGTATCTGGCACTGGCGACCGTGCCGGCCGTCGTGGTGGGTTTTGTTGCGGGCGATTACATTGAATCCAGTCTGCGCAACCTGCCGGTGATAGCCACCACCACCCTGGTGTTCGGCGTGCTGTTGGGTATTGCTGACCGGCGGGTAGCCCAGCCGGGCAGGGAACAGGTAAACCTGTCGCTGGCGCTGCTGATAGGGCTGGCCCAGGCCATAGCGCCCATTCCCGGCGTATCGCGCTCGGGTGTCACTATTACCGCGGCGTTGCTGCTGGGTATGAACCGGCATGCGGCAGCGCGATTCTCCTTTCTGTTGTCCATCCCGGTGATTGCAGGTGCGGGCCTGCTGAAGGGCTGGGAACTTGCCAGTTCCGATGTCAGTGTGGACTGGCTGTTGCTCGGGATGGGAGCCGTGGTGTCGGGCGTTACCGCCTATCTGTGTATAGCGCTGTTTCTGCGGCTGCTCGACCGTATCGGTATGATGCCCTTCGTCTATTACCGGGTAGTACTGGCCGCGGCGCTCTATGGGCTGTGGCTCACATGAAACGAAATTCCTTGCCAATGGGTACCTTATGAATCAACAGCAATTCAACCAGCAGCTGTGCGAGTTTATCAGCGCAGCCAGTACACCATTTCACGCTGTCAGGGAGATGGTCCGGCGTTTGCAGGCGGCGGGGTTTGTAGCCCTCGATGAATCCTCAGCGCTCGAACTGCAAGCGGGCGGTCGCTATTATATGACCCGCAACGACAGTTCCATTGTCGCATTCGTGTGTGGCCGTGAGTCATCACCACTTGAGGGCATGCGCATGGTCGGCGCCCATACCGACAGCCCCTGCCTGATGGTAAAGCCCAAACCGGAGAAACTGTGTAACGGCTGCTTTCAACTGGGGGTACAGGTGTATGGCGGCGCGTTGTTGAACCCGTGGTTTGACCGGGATCTCTCCCTGGCCGGGCGGGTCAGCTTCCAGTGCGCGGACGGGCAGTTACGCACCGCACTGATAGATTACCGGATTCCGCTTGCGACGATACCCAGCCTTGCAATTCACCTGGACAGGGGCGTCAATGACAGTCGCAGCATCAACGCACAGACCGACATTCTCCCGATCCTGTTTCAACAGTCGGGCGAGGATCCCGCAGACTTTCGCGCACTGCTGAAGGCGCGCCTGCTGGAAGAGCATCCCGATTGTGCGGTGCAGCAGGTACTGGATTTTGAGCTGGCTTTCTATGACACCCAGCCGCCGGCGGTGATAGGCCTGCAGCATGAGTTCATTGCCTCGGCGCGGCTGGATAACCTGCTCAGCTGCTACGTTGGCCTGCAGGCCCTGCTGCAGGGGGATGGAGCTGCCAGCAGCCTGCTCATATGCAACGACCACGAGGAAGTGGGCAGCCAGTCCCTGGCAGGGGCACATGGCCCGATGTTGCGTTCGCTGCTGTATCGGATCGCGGGGAGCGAGCACGCCTATGCGACACTGGCTGAACGTTCCCTGATGATTTCAGCGGATAATGCCCACGCCATCCACCCGAATTTCCCAGACCGTCACGACGACAACCATGGGCCGTTGATGAATCAAGGGCCGGTGATCAAGGTGAACGCCAGTCAGCGTTACGCATCAAACAGCGAAACCACCGGTTTTTTCCGCATGATCGCCGCCGCTGAGGAAGTGCCTGTGCAGGCCTTTGTGGTGCGCAGCGATATGGGCTGTGGCAGTACTATCGGTCCCATTACCGCCGGTGCCACCGGCATTCGCACCATCGATATCGGTGTGCCCACCCTGGGCATGCACTCGATCAGGGAAACCGCCGGCACCCGGGATAGCTGGGACCTGTGCCGCGTGCTGCGCCGGTTCTTCAATCACCCAGGGCCGCTGGCTGCCCGCTAGCGCTGTGAAAGTCCTGCTGCTGTCCGCTTACGCGGCCCACAGCCACGTGCACTGGCAGCGCTGTCTACTGAACATGTTTCCGGACTGGGAGTGGCAGGTGCTGAGCCTGCCTCCCCGCCATTTCAGCTGGCGGGTGAGGGGCAACGCCCTGTACTGGTCCCTGGAAGAGCGCGCGCTGCTGGAGCGAGAGTACGACCTGCTGCTTGCGACCTCAATGGTGGACCTTGCAACCCTGCGTGGACTGGTCCCGGCCCTGGCGGGCCTGCCATCACTGTTGTATTTCCACGAAAACCAGTTTGACTACCCGCAACAGCCCAACCAGGTCAGTCTGCTCGAAGCCAGGATGGTGAGCCTCTATTCGGCCCTGGCGGCCGATAGCCTGGCCTTCAACTCGGCCTATAACCGCGACACCTTCCTGGCGGGACTCGACGCCCTGCTGCAACGGCTGCCGGACCACGTCCCGCCGGGAGTTGTCCCGGCGTTGGCTGATAAGGCCCGGGTACTGCCGGTACCGGTAGACCTCGGCGACGATGTCCCCCGCGGCGACTGGCCGGGCAGCGCCGGCGCCTATCCGCAGCGGCCCCTGCGTCTGCTGTGGACGGGCCGTTTTGAACACGACAAGGGCGGAGCTGCGCTGTGGCACACGCTCGCCGAGCTCGATCGCGCCGGCCTGCGCTATGAACTGGCAATGTGCGGCCAGCAGTTTCGTCGGTCGCCAGCGATATTCGAGCAGATCCGGGACGCATTTTCGCACCGGCTGGTGCAGTTCGGTTATCTGCCCTCGGTCCGGGATTACCGGGCCCTGCTGCGCGGGGCAGACGTGGTTCTGTCCACGGCGCAGCATGAATTCCAGGGGCTGGCGGTGCTCGAGGCTGTCGCCAGTGGCTGCCTGCCGGCAGTGCCCGACCGCCAGGCCTACCCGGAGATCTACCCGGACCGGTTTCGTTACCCTTCCCGGCCCGACAACCCGGCCGGGGAGGGCGCCTCGGCCGCCGCGTTGATAGGCCGGCTCGCCAGGGAGCTGGAGGCGGGTGGCGAGGCATGTCCGGATGTCGCCCGCTTCGGACTCATGCGAATGCGACCCGCCTACCGCGAGTTGCTGCTGGCGGTGGCGGGCAAGCCAGCCACGGCGGGATAGCCACCTGTGGCCAATGCCAGTATCATTGGCGGCTTTTTGTGACAGGCAGATTCCCATGGCCAGGCAGCGCGTTCTGACAGGTATTACCACCACCGGCACTCCTCACCTGGGGAACTATGTTGGCGCAATCCGCCCGGCCATTGAGGCGTCCAGGGACTCGTCGCTCGATTCATTTTTTTTCCTCGCCGACTACCACGCCCTGATCAAGTGCCAGGACCCGGAGCTGGTGCGGCAGTCCAGCAAGGAAATTGCCGCCACCTGGCTTGCGCTCGGGCTGGATACCGACAAGGCCCTGTTTTACCGCCAGTCCGATATTCCCGAGATCCCCGAGCTCACCTGGGTGCTGTGTTGCAACGCCGCCAAGGGCCTCATGAACCGCGCCCACGCCTACAAGGCGGCAGTGCAGGCGAATGAGGAAGCGGGGGAGGACCCTGATTTCGGTATCACCATGGGACTGTTTAATTACCCGGTGCTGATGGCCGCGGATATTCTCATGTTCAACGCCAGTCATGTCCCGGTTGGTCGCGACCAGATTCAGCACCTGGAGATGGCGCGAGATATCGCCCAGCGGTTCAACCACAACTTCGCCGGGGTCTTCACTCTGCCGGAGGCTGTGGTGGATGACAATGTCGCGGTTTTGCAGGGTCTCGACGGGCGCAAGATGAGCAAGAGTTACAACAACACCATTCCCCTGTTTCAGTCAGAGAAACAGCTGCGCAAAAGTATCAACAGGATCAAGACCAACCTGCTGGAGCCCGGGGAGCCCAAGGATCCGGAGGACTCCACCGTCTTCCAGGTGTGGGCCGCCTTCGCGTCGCCGGCAGAGACAGAGCGCATGCGGCGCGAGTTTGAAAACGGTATCGCCTGGGGCGAGGCCAAGAAGCAGTTGTTCGAGCTGGTCAACGCTGAGCTCGCGGCGGCGCGGGAGCGTTATACGCAGCTGATGGACGACCCTGCGCACATCGAGGCGGTACTCAGGAAAGGCGCCGGGCGGGCCCGCGAGTACAGTGTGCCTTTGATGGAGAAGGTGCGGGCTGCTGTGGGTATCGGCGCACTGCGCTAGGCCCGGTGGCGTTGCTTCAGGAGCCGAACTGGTAGCTGATTTCCAGGTAGGCGCCACGGGGCTGGCCGACAAAATAGCGGTACTCGCCGAAGCCGTAGTCTGCGCGTTCGGCGTAATCCTTGTCCAGCAGGTTGGTGATCCGCAGGGTGCCGCGCCAGTGCTGGTTTACCATTCCCGACAACCTCAAATTGAACAGCGAGTGGCCGTCGTACTGGTGTTCGTTTTCGGGATCCAGGTAATACGAATCCGTGTACACCCACTCCAGCTCCAGGGTGCCGTCGGCTGCCGCGATGGCGGGAAAATCCCAGCCTACCCTGGCGCTGCCGAAGGCCTCCGGTGCGCCGTCGATAGTGTTGCCGTTGAGATTGCTGCTGCTGCCCAGCAGGTTGATGTCACTGTCATAGGTGTGGCTGGCCCAGGTGCCATCCAGGCGAAAATACCAGTCGGTGGCGAAGCGGTAGTCGAGGCTCAGCTCGGCGCCGTAATGCCGGGTCTTCGCGCCGCTCACGTTGTAGCGGTTGTCGTCCTGGAAAATCACATTGTCCTTGTGCATGAGGTATACGGACAGGTCGTATTCCAGTTGTTCCCGCCAGCGGCCGCGCAGTCCCAGCTCGATATTGCTGAGCTCCTCCGAGTCCAGGTCCGCCACCTGTTGGTCGGCCTGCAGCCGGTAGAGCTCGGCTGTCTGTGGCGCCCGGAAGCCGTTCGCCAGGCGCAGGTAGGCGATTGTGTCGGATGTCACGCTGTAGCTGGCGCCCGCGTTGGCGCTCCAGTCGGTGAAGTCATCGTCACGGTCGGCGGGACGGTAGAAGCGACAGGCACTGGCTTCGGGCCCACAGGCCGGGCCGTCGCCGGTCTTGTTGTCGTAGTCGTAATAGGTGTATTCAAGTCGCAGTCCGGCGCTCAGCTCCCAGTCGCTGCCCAGCGCAGCGCGCCACTGGCTGAACGCCGCCGCGACGGATGCGTCGACCTGGTAGTCGTAGTGTATCCCCGCCGGCTGGTTGGGGCTGAAGTCCTGCTGCTGGTATTCCTGGAGGTGGCCTTCGGTGTACTCCAGCTCCAGTCCATTGATCCAGCTGCTGGTATCCAGGTCGGTATTCAGGGCAGCCCGCAGGCCCAGGCTGCTGTGGTCGTTCTTTTCGACCGGCTGCCAGGGCAGGAAATGCTGCAGGAACTCCATGTCGTTGTCGCGCAGGTAGGGGGTGACGGTCAGGGTGTTGGCAGCGTCAAGGGTGCGGCTGATGGCGCTGTGAAAGCGCAGGGAACTGGCATCCCGGTAGGCCTCCGGGTTGGGGTTGTCGCGCCGGCTCCCGGCATCCTCGTATATCTTGTAACCCTGTATATAACCCGCGGTTTCCTGGTTGAGGTTGGCGTAGTCGAGCACACTGCTGACCCGCCACAGGTCGTCCTCGTAGTCGTGGCGCACGGTGGCCTTCTGCTGGTCATAACCGGCGTCGTCAAGGTAGCCGCCGTCGGTGGTGCCGTTGATGCGTACGCTCAGGCCATGCGCACCCCAGGTATTGCCGTAACGGTATTTGGCACGGTAGTAATCGTAGGGGCCTGCCTCGATGGCGATATTCTGGTCCAGTTGCTGGCTGGGCGCGGCGCTGATGACATTTATCAGGCCGTGCATTGCGTTGGAGCCATATACCGAGGTCGCCGGACCCTTGATTACCTCGATGCGCCCCGCCTGCTCGGTGTTGGCGTCAAACAGCTGGTTGACGTTACAGAAACCCGGGGCGCGCAGACTGATGCCATCGCCCGCAATCAGGAAAGCGCCGCAGCTGCCCGCGCCGGTCAGTACCGGTGAACGCAGGGAAATGAGGCTTTCCTGGCCATTACCCCTGGCGATCCAGGCCCCCGGCACCTGCTGCATGGCCTCGTTGATATGGGTATGGCCGATGAGCGCGAGATCCTCCTGGCTGATACTGGACCAGTTGAGGGGCAGTTTCATGCCATCCTCCGGCACCCGCGTGGCGGTGACCAGCACCTGTTCCTGGGGCGGCGCCTCGGCCAGCGCCAGCGAAGTGACAGCGGCCAGGGCAGAACCGGCCATTAAAAGGCAATAACGCATAGTCTGATCAGCCCGCTGCAATGATGTCTGGATTGGTGGTGGCCGCGCTGGGCCCCTCACGATTGCGCACGGCATCTGCAATGCGGAACATCGGTATCTTGAGCATGGCTGTCACCTCCTCGCTCGCACCGATACGCTCCAGCGCCCGGTCCATGCACAGCAGCCACTGGTCGCGCTCCTCGGGTCCGATATGGTAGGGCTCGTGGGGCGTGGTCATGCAGACGGTGCCGTATTTGTCGGCGTAAATGGGTGGCCCGCCCATCCAGCCAATCAGGTATTCGGCCAGCTTTCCCTTGACCGGGTTCAGGTCGGCGGCATGCATCGCCCTCACACCAGCAGCTTCAGGCAGGGTGTCCATGATGTCGTAGAACGCGTCACAGAGATCCCGAATGCCCTGCTCACCGAGCAGCTGGTAGGGTGTCTGTGCTTCATTCATCTTGCCGTTTCCTTGTTTGATGCCGGGGTGATCGCGCGGTGTGCGCGTATTTTAAGCATTCCTGGGCAGGATGTCCTAATCCGGGCACGAAGAGGACAGGAGGTAAGCTGGAGAATTCGCCGCCAGTATACCTCCCTGCGCTCCGGCCGGGTCGTCGTCTGAACGGTTCGCCGGATGATGCCAGTCGGCCCGGGCTCTGCTAACATTGACGCCCTCGCGGCAGTGAGGCCATACGTCGAGCCATTGAAATCCGGTCGATGGACCGCTGCCATTCCGATAGTTGTGACACATACAGGACCTGAACCGATGAGTCTTGCCGACAAGGTTTTAGCCGTTAACGACGACCTTCCTATTCGCACAGAAGCACCCGTACACAGTGGCAAGGTCCGCTCTGTCTACTGGCTGAGCGCCGCCGACAGTGCGCGCCTGGTGGCGGCAAGGGGATACGATGTGGCGCCCGACGCGCCACTGGCGATCATGGTAATCAGTGACCGCATCTCCGCCTTTGACTGTATCTGGCATGGCGAGGGTGGCATGCGCGGCGTGCCCGGTAAGGGTGCCGCCCTGAACGCCATTTCAAATCACTGGTTCCGGCTGTTCCGGGAGCAGGGTCTGGCGGACAGCCATATCCTCGAGATACCACACCCCCTGGTGTGGATCGTGCAGAAAGCCCGACCGGTGATGATCGAGGCGATCGCCCGGCAGTACATTACCGGCTCCATGTGGCGGTCTTACGCCAAGGGGGAGAGGGAGTTCTGCGGGATCGAAATCCCCGACGGACTGCAGCGCGACCAGAAATTGCCTGAGTTACTGATTACCCCGTCCACCAAGGGTATTCTCACCGGCATACCCGGCGTACCCGCGGCGGATGACGTGAATATCACCCGCGCCGATATTGTAAACAATTACGCAGCTTTCAATTTCCTCAGCACCGGCGATGTCGATCGCTATGAGACCCTGTTGCGGGAGGGCTTCGACCTGATCAGCGCCGAGCTGGCGAAGCTGGATCAGATATTCGTGGATACCAAGTTCGAGTTTGGCTACGTCACCGACAGCTCAGGCCGGGACAAACTCATTTATATGGACGAGGTCGGTACGCCCGACTCCTCCCGCATCTGGGATGGCCCCGCCTGGCGCGAGGGCAGGGTGGTGGAGAACTCCAAGGAAGACTTCCGCCAGCTGCTGCTGCAGCATTTCCCCGACCCGGATATCCTGTTAAACAAGGACCGGATGCCCGAGCGGGTCGCTCTGGCCAGGGATAATGCGCTGCCCACAGAGGTATTGATGGCCGTGTCGAACACCTATGTGGGTATCGCGGAGAAAATTATCGGCAGCAGCCTGCATATCCCTGAAAACCCCAAGGCGGAAATCATCGACATACTGGGCTCTGACTTCGGCCTGGTCGACTGAGTCCGGTTGT
>JAHEBL010000028.1:21501-35511 GCA_024642265.1 Haliea sp.
TAAACTGGTCCTTTTACCGGATTGACGTCGTACATCATGGGGGCGCTGTCGTTGATCAGGCGTTCGGCGATATAGGCGCCTGCACGCAGGTCGTGGTACATCTGGGCGCGCCGCGCGTAGGCCTGGCCGCCATAGTCATAGATGTTGTTGGTAAGAACCACTTTCCACAACTCGCCATGGCCGTCATAGTTTTCCGTGATGACGGTAAACCCGGTGTCCTCATCGATATAGATCCGGCGTTTGCCGTAAATGTGGCGCGCGCCCTCACGCAGGGTGCCCTCCGCTACCCACACACGCTTCAGTTCGTAGCGCATGTACTCGGGATTGGCGTGAAACCTGGTCAGCAGTGCATCGTAGTCAATATCAGGGTTATCAAAGCGGTAGTTGTGATAGGGCACGAAAATTTCCTGCCTGCCCAGCAGCTGCCAGTCAAAACGCTCCATCGAGCCGTTGAAACCGCGCACCTCGTCCACGGTTTTCAGGCCACCGGGACCATCGGGAGTATCGAATCCCACGGTGGGGGCGCGCCGCACACGGCGGGAACCCGGTAGATAGCGCCACACCTCGCGCGCGTTTTCTGAGTAGTCGTAGGGTTCCAGGACGGCGGTAATGAGGCCCTTGTCCCGCGCCGGCTCGGTCACATAGGTCATGATATAGCCGGCGAATACGCCCAGATTCGGGTACTCATACTCCGGGGTAAGCGGGTTGCTGCGATTGGCGTAGGGTGACTCCTGAATGAACCTGGAGCGACGCGTGGAACGGGTGCCGTTGGGGAACACCGCGATATCGCTGTACTCACCGTCCGTTGTCTCGTAGGCGCCGGTGGTCCGTGTAAACCATACAGCTTCCGGCCCCGTCGACGGCACGGGGAATGCCGCTCCCCCGATGAAGCCCTTGATGCCCTCGTTGTCATTGATCAGCTCGCTGTGTTCAGCGTTGTAGCGTACCTTGTCGTAAAATTCCGGGTAGAAGGCAAACTCCCGATGGCCCGGGTACACCGGCATGCTGAAGGTCTCCGGGTAAGTCTCGAACAGGGCGACCTGCCCGGGGCTGAGGCGCTCCCGGTACTGGTCCAGATTGCCCTTGGTGATAACAAAGAGCGGCTGTTCAGCAGGCCAGGGGTCGGGGTAGGGTGTGCCCGGCCCGTCCCACTTTATGCCGGCGGGCAGGCCGACCACCTTGCCGGTCCACTCCGGCAGCAACCCGTCCGCGCTGCCGGCCCTGATTCCCCCGATGGGGTTGAGATCCTTGCCCAGGCGAGCGACATCCTCAGCCGACATTTTCGCCATCGCGCCGGATGCCAGCACCGACAGGGCCACTGCCACTGCGCTTATGGTCGTTCTGTTTACACGCATAATCCTGTCCTCGCCCTATCCAGATCAGAAGCTGTATGAAAAGTTTACCGACACGTTATCACGGTCGTTGATGTAGGTGTTTTCGCCGCCATCAAAAAAATTGGAATAGCCAAGCGCTGTGGTGAAGTTGTTAAGGTAGACGAACTGGAAGGTGATGTTGACCGCGGAAGAGTCCTCCACCATCTCGGTTTCCAGAATATTCCCGTCCAGCCCGCGGCGCAGAAAGATCGGCACCTTGAGGTCGAGCCCGGGTAACACATTGAGGTAGGCCAGCTCCATGCGCAGGTTGATGACGGAGCCGTGGTCATCATAGAGAAGCTCGTCGCTGTCCTGTGATGTGATGTAGGCGCCCGCCAGCTCGAAGGTCAGGTTGGCGTCATCCCAGAATGCATTCGGTTCGAATACATAGGAACCGCCCAGCTGGTAGGAGGTGAGGTCGCCGTCCACCGGATCACCGCTCTGGAGTACGACCGGCATATCGGTCTTGTAGGAGACTTCACCCTGTATGTTGGTATCGCCGATCACCGTGGTGAAGCTCGCCGCGTAACCCTGGATGTCCTCGAAGTACACGATAGTGTAGTCCCTGGGGAAAGCGCCTGCATAGTTGAGACGATAAGCCGGCGCCTTGCTGTGGGCATTGATGTAGTACAGACCGAGATCCGTATCGCCGAAAACAATCCAGTGCAGTGCCGAGCCCCACTGGCCGCTATCCGAGGCCCCCTCATCCTTCGTTCTTGGCGCCACCAGGAAATTGTCGGGCCCCAGGCTGATCAGGAAGTTTTCGGCCCCCGGCCCGAGGAAATCCCTGTCGCTGAAAAAGCTGCCTACCCCGTTGAGCTCGGTTTTCTTCCATTCGTACTGGTAATAGGCTTCAAACGTGACATCGGGTATCACATCCACCTGCCCGTAGATGGCCCCGGTGGGCAACAGAATCTCCTTGACCTCGACTCCCGGGGTGGTGCGGGCAATGAGGTCGGCCCGGTTCTGCAGGCCGTTGATCCCGGAGGTAAAGGTCGCCTCACCCCAGTTGATCACCTGGCTGCCCAGTCGCAAACTGAACAGGCGTTCACCTGGCAGTTCGCCAGTGGCGTAGGCAAAGTAGTCCAGCATTTCCAGGCGGTCACGGTGCTCGTCGATGGTATCGTCGGGGAATCGCCGGAAATCGGTGCTGCCACCTATGGCAGGGGAGTTGCCGGAGTTGTAGGTCAGGAAGTCCTCCTGGCTCTGGTCGGTGTGCTGGTCATAGACATCGTCATAGTAGCCCCTGGCCCGGGCGAACAATCCGTAGCCGTCTCGTTTGAGGTCCACTTCAGTGACGAAGGACACCTTGTTCTGCACCAGACTGCGATTGAAATTATTATCGCCGTCGTTGGCGTTGATCAATACAGTATGTCGCCTCAGGGAGGCTATCGGGTCATTGCCCCCCAGGTCCTTGTAATCAAACTGGTCATCGTCCTGTTTCGCGACCCGCCACTGGGCGGTATAGGCCACATTGGTGTCCCAGTCGAATTGCCATTCACTATCGCCCAGATCGAATGACAGCGCCTGGACGCCCGGTGCGGCAGCCAGAAGGCTCGCGGCAAAAACAGCTTGCGCGAGTGGGCTGTAACGCCATGTCTTGAGTTTATCCATAGTGTTCCCCGCCTGCTTAGCAGTGATCAAATGTATGTGTGCAGCGTGGTTCGGTCACGCTGAAGGTGCTACCCCCGGCGCATTTTCCTGTTTTTCTGCCGCTGGTTTCTCCGGCTTGATCAGGTAATGGGCCAGCGCCGGCAGCAGCCACAGGGCCCCCACCATGTTCCAAAGGAACATGAATGTCAGGAGTAAACCCATGTCTGCCTGAAACTTGATAGGTGACCAGATCCAGGTTGCAACGCCCACTGCCAGCATCACACCTGTCAGGCTGACAGCCTCCCCGGTTGTGGTGAGCGTGTTGTAATAAGCTTGCTGGATGCCCATCCCGCGCCGCAGGAACCATGCCAGCCGGCTGTAGATGTAAATACCGTAATCGACCCCGACCCCTACGCCCAGGGCGATTACGGGAAGGGTCGCGACCTTGACGCCGATGTTCAACCAGGCCATCAGCGCCTGTGCCAGGAAAGAGGTGAGTGCCAGTGGCACCATGATGCAGATGACGGCGCGCCAGGAGGCGAAACTGAGAAACACCAATGCGCCCACCACGCTGTAGATCAACAGCATCATACGCGTGCGGGCGGTGGCAATTTCCTGGTTGGTGGCGGCCTCGATTCCCGCATTACCTGCGGCCAGTGCGAAGTGTATGCCCTCCTGCGGGTTCTCTGCGGCGAATGCCTCGGCAGCGTCGACCACCGTCTGCAGTGTCTGCGCCTTGTGGTCAGACAGGAACACTGCCACCGGCAGCAGGCTGCAGTTGGTGTTCATCAGCGCGCCGGGCATCTGGTCGAAGGTGGAGCCCAGCAGGCGCTGGTCGCGGTTGATAGTCGCCCATTTCAGGTTGCCCTCGTTGTAGCCCGCGGCGAACAACTTGGATACCTCGGTGGCGCTCATCACTGAATTGACGCCGGGGACATTGCGCATATGCCAGGTGAAGCGGTCGACGAGTTCGAGGTTCCTGTAGCGTGCGCACT
This sequence comes from Haliea sp., assembly GCA_024642265.1. Taxonomy (GTDB): domain Bacteria; phylum Pseudomonadota; class Gammaproteobacteria; order Pseudomonadales; family Halieaceae; genus JARRPM01. Next base: position 25,463 of record JAHEBL010000028.1, read on the forward strand.
GTTCCTCCTCTGTCTCGACCATGACAACCAGTACATCCGAGCTGGTTGCATAGTTGTCGGTAATATATTTGTTGTCGAGGTTGTAGCGGGAATCCGGGTGCAATTCGGGTGCGCCGGGGTCCAGGTCGCCGATTTGCAGGTTCTGGCCACCGTAAATGCCGATTGCGAAGCCGACAGCGGCTATCGCTATCGATACCCGCGCAACCCGGGCGCTGGCCAGGTATGCGAGCAGGTGCCAAACAGTGCTCCGGATGACGTCGTTGTTGCGGGCCTTGCGGTGATGCTCGAGTGTTCTTTGCGTAACGCCGATATAAGACATCACGATCGGCAACAGGACCAGGTTGGTCAGTACGACGACCGCCACGCCAATGCTGGCGGCGATGCCCAGATCCTTGATCACCTGAATGGGGATCAGCACCATAGTGATAAAACCGATGGCGTCGGAGATCAGGGCTGTCATACCCGGGACGTACAGCGCGCGAAAGGCGCGCCTGGCACTGGCCTGGCTTTCGTATCCCGCGATGCTCTCACCGAGAAAGGCGTTAACCACCTGCACACCGTGGCTGACGCCAATGGCGAAGACCAGGAAGGGTATCAGTATGGAATAGGCGTTAAGGCCATACCCCAGGGTGGTCAGCAGGCCCAGTTGCCAGATCACCGCGATGATTGAGCACACCAGCGGCGCCAATGTGCCGCGCAGGCTGCGGGTATACAGGAACATCAATACGGAGGTGATCAACAGTGTGATCACTGCGAAAAGGAAAATCGCAGTAATGCCGTCGAGCAGGTCGCCGATGATCTTGGCGAATCCAACGATGTGAATCCTGACTGTTGGCTCCCCGGTGTCGTCTATTGACAGCTTCTCATATTTTTCCCGGACGTCTTTTTCCAGCGACTTTGACAGCTCCCAATAGTCCAGGGCTTCGCCGGTGGTCGGGTCGACATCGATCAGAGGTGCCTGCACTATGCTGGAACGGTAATCGTCGGAAACCAGGCGGCCCAGTTCCCCGGAACGCAGGATGTTGCTGCGCAGCTGTTCCAGCGCCCGTTCCGAGCCGTCGTACTTTGAATCGATAACCTTATCGCCTTCGAAGCCCTTCTCGGTGACTTCCGTCCAGCGTACGTTGGGGGTCCAGAGGGAGCGCATCCTGTTGCGGTCGACCCCTTTCAGGTAGAACACCTCGTCATTGACCTTTTGCAGCACGTCCAGGTAGTCAGGGTCGAATATATCGCCCGAGGTGTGCTCGACCGCGACCTGAATGCTGGTGCCCGCGGCGCCCAGGTCAGACATGTGTTTCATGAAAGACCGGATGTACGGGTGTTCCATCGGAATCATTTTTTCGAAGCTTGCGTCGGGCCTCAGCCCGGCGGTCTGGTAGGCAAAAAATAAGGTCGCAAGTAAAAATCCGACCAACAGCAGCGGTCTGGAGGAGAAGATCAGGCGTTCCAGCAGGGCCTCCTCCTCGCCGGGGTGGTAGGTATGGAGTTTGCTGTCGTGCTGCACGGTTGAATTATCGGTCACTGGTTACGTCCTCAACGACCTCGACACCACCTTGCCCGACCAGTACCAGTCTTTTACCAAGGCTCACGCCCGCGCTCAGTCCCAGGCGATCCGCCATCAGCATGCGCTGAAACGACTGACCGCCATCGCTGCTGAACAAGACGGTGCCGACGCCGCCGGCGATAACAATCTGTCCATCGCCGGCCACGCTGCCGCCCGCGAGGGTGCTGCTACTGTCATTCGATATGGGCTCCCAGGTCGTGCCAAAGTCGGTGGAGCGGTACAGGTTGCCCCGCAAGCCGAACAGAAACAGCTCGCCGGTGTGCGGGTTGTAGACAGCGCCAAACCAGCTGCCCTCATAAAAGGGCTCGAGAGTTTGCCAACTGCGGCCGCTGTTCAGCGAGCGAAACATGACTCCGCCCTCGCCGGCGATGAATATCCGGCCAGTGCCGTCACCGGTAATGGTATTGAGATGAAACTCATCCGGATTGTCCAGCGCCTGTGCGCGACTGACCCAGTGTTGCCCGCCGTCCTCGGTGGCCACCAGGGTGCCAAACGCACCTGCTGCCCAGCCCCGATCAGCGTCCTGGAACCAAACGGCCATGAAAGGGGAGGTGAACACTGGCTCCTCCAGCACGAGATCCGCATCCTCCAGCTCCAGTCTGGCCTCTTCCAGATCGGTTTCAATTTGCATCTTCGTCTGCTCATCGGCAGCCTCGTACTGCCCACGAAGCTGTTCGAGCCTGCGGTGGGTGGCCTCGCGCAATTCAAGATTGGTCTGGTGCTGGACTGCCAGCCCGTCGCGCTGGATGCGCCAGTGCACGCCGGCGTCATCACTGGCCAGGATCAGGCCGTCGTGACCCGCGGCCCAGCCGTGTTGAGGGTCGATGAAGTGCACACTGGTCAGCATCTGGGTGGTGGGAACCTGGGCCTGTTGCCAGTTTCTACCCTGGTCATCTGAATACAGGACGTGGCCGCGTTCACCCACCGCCACCAGCCGCTCCCCGGCAGTAGTGATGTCCAGTAACAGGGACTGGTCAGCCAGGGGCATGATCGTGGCGTAGCGGGTAGCTGCGGCCGCAGGCACCGCGCTCAGCAGTACTGACAGGCAGATGGAAGCCAGTGCAAACAGCCCAAACGGTGCAGACGTCATAAATACAAACCGGATACCAATATTGTCGTTATGAGTTATATGGGCACTTTAAAGGATAACTGCCCCGGCTTGCACTTGATCACTGTCAAGAATTCGCTCATTTGCAGTACTCCATGGTAGTTCCCGGATGATGGTATGATTATTGCGCCCGGGGCTGCTGCCTTGTTGGCATGTTGTCGAGAGGAACAGTGGATGGAATTCAAGCAAACAATTAAAGCACTCGCACTGCTGTCCGCGATTGCCGTGACCGGCGCCTGCAGTACTGGTCCGGCAGCGCCGACCGAAACCTACGATGGCCTGGTGCTGGTGCCGGATACCCGCTTTGGCGTTGTCTACAAACGGCCGGATGCGGACCTGAGCGCTTATGACTCCTATGGCCTGGTGGCATGCGAGGTCGCCTTCAAGAAGAACTGGCAGCGGGACCAGAACAGCAGTCGCATGGACCTTGGCAACCGCGTTACCCAGAAGGACGTGGACCGTATCAAGGATAAACTGGGTGCGGACTGCGAAAAATATTTCCGGGAGGCGCTGGAGCAGGCGCCCCCTTACCGTCTGGTCGAGAATTTCAGCGACGGCGAGCAGGTACTGGTTTTGCGCCCTGCAATTATCAACCTGGACATCACCGCACCCGATACCCGCAGCGCCGGCATGCAGCGCAACTACACCACCGGGGCTGGGGAAATGACACTGTTGCTGGAAGTGCTCGACGGTACCACCGGGGAAATCCTCGTGCGGGTGATCGACAAACAGAGCAGCCGTGAGACCAGCTACTTGCAGTGGTCAAGTTCTGTTACCAACCAGGCCGATGCGAGGCGTATTCTCAGTCGCTGGGCTGAGCAGTTGCGCAAGGCTCTCGATACAGTGACCAGCGCTTCCCGCACCAGTGAATAAGAGGAGATCAACCATGAATGCCATGCAACTGACAGACACTATCGGAGTGTCCGGGCAGGTCAGCCCGGAACAGGTGCCAGGGATTGCCGCCGCGGGCTACAAGGTACTGGTAAACAATCGTCCCGATGGCGAGGAGCCGGGCCAGCCCGGCAGTGCGGAGATAGAGGCAGCGGCCCTGGCCGTCGGCCTCGAGTACCACCACCTTCCCGTGACGGCAGTGAACTTCCCGGGGCCCGATATAGACCGCATGGCGGGTCTGTTCGACGACGGGGCGCGTCCCGTGTTCGCCTTTTGCCGCACCGGCACACGGTGTGCCAACCTGTGGGTGGCTACCCGCGCGGGTGCCCAGCGCTCCCAGGCGGAAGAACGCGCACGCAACTTGGGCTATGACCTGGGCATGGCCGCACGGGTGCCCTCGGCTAGTTAGGGGTATACCAGATAGGGGAGCTCCAGGCGCGTTCCTGGATTACCCTGTGGTGATCCGGGGCACAGCACTGCCCCAGCCCCTCCGGAATGCTCGCCGGATCGTCACAGCGCACACCCGCTTCCGCGCAGGCGTACTGGCTCCAGCGGCAACTGGGGTTTTCCAGTACTCTGGCGTAGTAGAATGCCTGGGCCGCGGAATCGAAGTCCGGGTCCTCCCACACTGTGCATAATTGACGATGACCAGGACCCCGCCGTTCACATGAGTTGATATCGACTCCGGCGCCATTGTCGCCACCAGCCACATCCAGCACTTGTTCTGTCAGTTCGCCATCCCGGTACCAGCCCTTGACCAGCTGGATACGCTGTAGCTCTGCCCCCGGGTATGCAGGGGTGCCGGGGTCGTAAGCCGCCAGCACCAGGAAGCGGGGTGCGGCACCGGGAGCGGTGGGCGGGGGCAGGTCGCCACCCATCGGCACGCCGCCGGCGTAGCCTTGTGCCACCTGGTCACTGGCGCTGCACAGGTCACTGGAATAGTTCCAGCCACCGAAAAATCGCAGTAGCGGGCGAGTGCCGCTGGTGGCGTAAGCCTCCCGCCGCTGCATCGCCGCAAACAGTGAGTCGCGGGTATTCTCCTCGGCGTAGAGTACCGCGAGTCCGCCGGGCCCGTATTCTAGGTCATCAGGCAATACGCCGGGCAGGCCACCGCCCGAACCCTTGCCCGCGCCGCCATGGCCCGGGAAATTCTTTTCCATCACCAGGCCGGGCGCCGCGATATGGGTATCCGTGCTGCCAATGAGTCCGTACTTGAAACTGTTGACCCCCAATTCGGCCTGCTGCTCGAGGCCTTTCTTCAGGGCATAGCGCAGGAAATTGTTTTGCTCCGGCGGTTTGGTGACGGGCAGTTCCTCCTTGTCGACGAACATGCTGATTATCGTCATGGAGCCGCCACCCGGGGTGCCACTGCTCTTGCCTCCGAAGCTGTCGTAATCCAGCAATTCGAAATCGCAGTACTCGTCCCCGGCCCAGACAGCGGCGCGGTTGTCGCACTCGGACGCGCCCTTGTGCTGCACCAGTTCAAACAGCGGATTCCAGCGCGCGCGCCGGGTCGCTTCCTGCCTGGTGACAGGTCCGGGCGGCACACTGTCATCACTGACCCGGGCGGTTTCAAACATCAGCCCGCCACTGAGATTGGAATTGTGGGGAATAGCGACAGCATCACAACCCGGCTTTTCCTCCACGCATTCCTTCTCGAGGTAGTCCCATAACTGCACCTGCGTGGGTGTTTCCAGCCAGCTGATGGCCCGGTCGGGCACATGCTCGTTGCGAAAGATAACATTGTGGTGCAGGTTCTGGCCGGCACCGACGTTGGCGGTCCACTCATAGCCGACAAAACTGGTAAAGCTGCAGTCCGCGCTGCGATCGTAGGCCTGCTCCGCAGCCTGCTGGATATCCTGCCAGGTACTGCTGGCCGCGGCGAAACAGTCACTGTTGGCGTCGCCACAGAAGCCCCAGCGGTTTTTGCCCGCCATGCCGTAGGCGCCAAAGGTCGCAAATGACAGCGAGGGTACCCAGCGGTGGGCTACGCAAACCGGGTGCCAGTAGCCGGGCTGGCCCGGGGTCATGCACATGCGCATCTCGCCGAAGAATTCGGAGTGGTCGGTCACCGCGGTAAAGTCCAGGGGGCGGTCAATCTGTATGTGGCGCTGGGGATCACCCTGGTCGTTATAGGGCTGGATGCCCATGCGCTCGCCCCGGGCGAATGCGTAGGCCTGCGGCGGTTTATTTCTCGTATCCTGTGAGCTGGCGTCGAAGGACCACGCCGTGTGGACATGGGTGTCGCCAAAGTAAGGCCGGCGCAGGCGTGTGAAGTCTGAACAGGGCTGGCGCTCTTCGGTGACGGCATAGGGTCGCACCGGATAGGAGTGGCCCGCCTGGGCGGCTTCGCCGGCCATGGCAGCGCCTGTGCAGGAAAGCGCAAGTAGCATGGCAGCCACGGCGGGGCGGGCCCCGGAATGGGTAATGCGCATAGAGTTGTATCAGCCGTAAATGTTCATATCGCCGCGTAGCATTCCAGCTTTGCCCTGCGAAGGCAAAGCCTGTGGTATCAATCAGTACACCATTGCACGAAATGAGGCCCCCCTACGACTCGCCCCGGGGTGCCAAAAACTGCTATCTTTCGGACTTGCCGCATACCACAAGGGAGAAGCCGTTGAGCATGTTTGGCACTGACAAGGAAGTACCCGACGTCGAGCCCCGGCCGCGCCCGGCCAGCACCGTGGTTCTGTTGCGAGACAGCGGTGACGGACTCGAAACCCTGCTGTTGCGGCGCAACAAGGCCCTGATGTTCGCCGGGGGTTACTGGGTTTTCCCCGGCGGGGCGCTGGATCCGGAGGATCTCGCCGAGGCGCAGGGAGATGAGCTGCCGGCGTCACGCATAGCCGCGGCAAGGGAGGCTTTTGAGGAATCCGGCTTGCGCCCCCGGCTGGAAGACATGGTGCTGGTCAGCCACTGGACCACTCCGGTGGCGGAGCCGAAGCGGTTTTCAACCTGGATATACGCTGCCCCCGTGGCCACCACCGAGGACGTGGTCATCGACGGCGGGGAGATACACGACCATTTGTGGATCGGTATACATGAGGCCCTGTCCCGCCACAGGCGCGGAGAGCTGGCCATCCTCCCGCCGACGATGATTACCCTGCTCAGCCTCAGCTCCTATGACTCCCTTGCCGAGCTGGTGGCGGAAGAGCGCGGCAGTGCAGTACCCCAGGTGTTACCCGTGTTCGCCATCGATGAGGGCAAGGTGACGGTCATGTTTCGCGGCGACGCCGGTTACGACAATGCTGTGCCTGCCACAGCGGGGGCCAGGCATCGCGCGGTACTGGAGGACAAGCGCTGGGTTTACACCTATCAGGATGTCGATGCCACCTTTCCGCCGCTGATCAGGCAGTAGCTGCGAGGCCGCCATGCCCGACACGAATAAGCCGCTGTGGGATCTGCCCACCCGCCTTTGCCACTGGCTTATTGTCATATGCATTCCCCTGTCCTGGTGGAGCGCGGAAAACGAAAATTACGAGCTGCACGAGTGGCTGGGTTATACGGTGATCGTACTGGTAGTCGCCAGAATCGCCTGGGGTTTCCTCGGCAGCCGTCACTCGCGGTTTGCTGATTTCCTGGTGGGGCCTCGCGCGGTAACTGCCTATCTCAGGGGGCGCGGGTCGGTGAGCGCCGGACACAATCCGCTGGGCGGCTGGTCTGTGATGGCACTACTGTCATTGTTGTTGCTGCAGGCGGTAAGCGGCCTGTTCAACAGTGATGAGGTATTTTTTTCGGGCCCGTTCTACTACGGTGCCAGCGTGAGTGTGCGGGATGCCATGGGCCTGGTGCACGAGTGGGCATTCGACCTGCTGCTGGCGCTGGTGTGCCTGCACATCCTTGCCGTGCTATATCATCAGTACGGTCGCAAGGAGCCACTGCTGCAGGCGATGGTGCGCGGCAGTGCCGAGGGGCGGAGCGGCAAGGCCGCCCCGGTGCCCGCCTGGCGCGCGTTGGTGCTCGTGCTGCTGGTCGCGCTGGTGCTGTGGGGGCTGCTGCAGCTGGCGCCGCCGCCCCCGTCCATGATGTGGTAAATCAGTAGAGGTAATTCTCTGCCTTGTACTCATCGTGGCAGCTCTTGCAGGCTTTGCCGGCGGCCCCTACCTGCTTGGCGATGGCCTCGCGATCACCGCCTGCCGTCACCTGCTGCAGGCTTGCCAGTTCGGTGTGCAGTGTCTCCATCTTGCTGGTGAAATCGGCCTTGTCCTGCCAGATTTCCGGCTTGGCCCTGGTCGTGCCCTTGTCCGAACCATCGACAAAACCGCGCATGACATCGAGGGTCGACAGGGCAGCGAGATCGTTGGCCCAGTTTTCCATCTTCACCTGGTCCCAGGGGACCTCCCCCTTCACAGAGGCCACCATGGGGCCGAAATTTGCCGCCAGCAGGGCGAAGTAGGACTGCCGGTAGGACTGGGGCATCTCCTTGTCATCGAAGTGGGACACCGCCGGCACTGACAGTGCCGCTGCGCAGACAGCGGCTGCAGCCAGCCATACTTTTCCCTTGAATCCGCTCATGATCATTTCCTTACAGGTTGGTGTGTGTATAGCACGTTGAAGAAACGTCGTTTGAGTGTAGACAGCTGGCCCGCACAAGGACAAGAAACTTTTTGCAGTCGGGCAGACAATGCCTGGACGACACGACCAATTTATTGAACCTCGGGCGGCTTAAGTTTTTCGCCCGGGCTGCATGGAGCAGAGAGTGCGCTACCATAGCGCCATATTCGAAGCAGGGTCTCGGTATGAGCGCTGAACAACAGTGGGATTACAGTTTTGACGTCGTGGTGGTGGGTTCCGGCAACGGCGGGCTCACGGCCGCGCTGTGCAGCTATGAAATGGGAGCACCCGACGTGCTGGTGGTGGAAAAGTCCCATCTCTACGGTGGCACCAGTGCCATTTCCGGCGGCGGGGTCTGGATTCCCTGTAATCGCTATGCCCGGGAAGCGGGGGCGGACGACACACTGTCGGCGGCCAGGACCTACCTGCGCCAGCTCATCACTACCGAGGAAGTGCCGGATTACCAGCTGGATGCCTACCTGGAAAACGGCCCGAAAATGGTCGAGTTCCTGCACCGCCATACCCGGGCCCGCTACGTAAGCCTGGCCCATTACCCCGACTATTACACCAACCTCGACGGTGCCATGGTGGGCCACCGCTCGATGGAGCCGGAAACCTTCGGAGCCGATGAACTGGGCGAGGAGTGGCGCCACCTGCGTCGCACCCATCCGATGATGCATCTGGCCGGGGTTATCGGCATCACCCAGCAGGAGGCCGCGCTGTTGATCGGCCAGCAACCGGGCTGGTGGAAAATCGCCGTCAAGCTGCTGGCGGCCTATGTGGTGGACATACCCTGGCGACTGCGTGACCGCTTTCACCGCCGCCTGGCCACCGGCTGTGCCGGCGTGGCGCGCCTGCGCGCTTCCATGATCGACCGCGATATCCCGCTGTGGCGCAATACCGCGATGACCCGCGTGGTGGAGGAGCAGGGCAGGGTGGTGGGCATAGAAGTCAGGCGCAACGGGCGTCCGCTGCGCATACAGGCGCGCAAGGCGGTGGTGCTCGCCGCGGGTGGTTTCGAGCACAACCAGGAAATGCGTGAGCAATACCTGCCTAAACCAACCGATCACCGCTGGAGCGCCGGTACCCGCGACAATACCGGGGACGCCATCCGCGAGGGTATCCGCCTCGGGGCCAGGATGCACAGGCTCGATGAGGCCTGGTGGTGCAACAGTATCTCGGTACCGGGCGAGGATATTCCCCGCCTCAGTATCATGGAAAAGTCCTACCCCGGTTCGATTATGGTTAACCCGGCGGGCAAGCGTTTCAGTAACGAGTCGCAGAACTACATGGCTTTCCAGCAGGAGACCTTTCGCGCCCACAGCGAGGAGAACCCCTGCAATCCCAGCTGGCAGATATTCGACGCGAATTTTCGCGCCACCTACTTCGTGGGGCCACTCTACAACAGCAAGTTCCGCCCGGACTGGATGCTGCCCAAACGCTACCAGCAGGACGGTTTCATTGCCGTAGCGGATACCGTCACCGAACTGGCCGCCAAGATCAGCGTGGACCCCGCCGGGCTGGCGGACACCGTGGCAAAAATGAATGAGTACGCCCGCACCGGGGTGGATCCCGATTTCCACCGCGGTGAGTCGGCCTACGACCGCTACTACGGCGACCCGAGGGTCACGCCCAATCCCTGCCTGGGCCCTATCGACAAACCGCCGTTTTACGCCATGCGCGTAGACCCGGGCGATTTCGGCACCCAGGGCGGCATGGTGATCAATGCCGACGCGCAGGTGCTGCACGAGGACGGCCACGTGATAGAGGGGCTCTACGCCATCGGCAACTGCAGCGCGCCGACACTGCCCTGTTACCCTGGCCCCGGCGCCACCCTTGGTCCGGCCATGACCTTTGCCTACCAGGCGGCCAAGGCGATTACTGGTTATCGGGATTGAGTATCGAAGCAAAATCTCGTTTGCAATGAGATAG
>JAHEBL010000127.1 GCA_024642265.1 Haliea sp.
GCGCCAGCCCTGGCGGTTGCCGCCGCTGGGTGCGAAGCGGGCGTTGTCGACGATGCGGTGTAATACCTCATCCGGCACCGGCTCGCCGGTGAACTCGCGACAGGCGAACGTGGTGCGCATCACATCGTATAGTTCCATGGGCTGTGTCTCTCTTTGGTTGCTGTGGTGGTGCGTCCGTTGTGGCGGTAGCTTGCCACTGCTTTGGTTTGTAAGCAAAGCGGGGCATCCGGGCTGTATCTGCTTGAACCGACCGGAACCCAATACCACGTAAATTTGAAGTTTGCTGTTCCATTCGCGGCCGTGGAGCCAGGATATACCCGGACCCCGGCCGACAACTGAGCGACCTTTCTGGTAGCCATGATTCAAAGTGGATTCAGGAGCTTGCATGCACGCCGGTTGAAAATAACTGTCGCAGCGTTAACACTGGTCGCATTCTTGTCAGAAGCCCGGTCCCGGCAGGTAAAGTAACCGTGCAGTTGAGCGAGCTCCATGCAACATTCCCGTAGCAAATTCGGCCCCGGCATCCTGGTAACAGCGGCGTTTATCGGGCCGGGCACGGTGACGACTGCGAGCATCGCCGGCGCCCAGTTCGGATTTGCCCTGCTGTGGGCGCTGGCATTTTCCGTGCTGGCCACCATAGTGCTGCAGGAAATGGCCGCGCGCCTGGCCCTGGTGACGCGGCAGGGCCTGGCGCAGGCGCTGCGGAGCAGTTACAGCGGCAGCTGGCTGGGAACCGCGGCGGTAATCCTGGTGGTTGCGGCGGTGGGGGTCGGCAACGCAGCCTACCAGACCGGCAATATAACCGGGGCCGCCCTGGGCCTGCAGAGCATCAGCGGCATCGGCCTTGGCTGGTGGGCGCTGCTGGTCGGGCTGGTGGCCGGTGTGCTGCTGGCTTCCGGTACCTACGCACTGATCGAGAAGCTCTTGATTGCCCTGGTACTGCTGATGAGCGTGGTATTCCTGCTCACACTGGCCATGGTGCGGCCTTCCCTCGGGGCAATGCTCGACGGGCTGCTGGTGCCCTCACTGCCGCCCGGTTCCCTGCTGACCGTGATGGCGCTGATCGGCACCACGGTGGTGCCCTATAACCTGTTTCTGCACGCCAGTGCGGTACAGGAAAAATGGCCGCCGGAGGTCAACACGCGCCAGGCGTTGCATGAATCGCGCATTGACACCGGACTGTCGATCGGGCTGGGGGGCCTTATTACCCTGGCAATAATGAGTACGTCCGCCGCTGCTTTTTTCGGTGGCGACATCGCCTTTTCCGCCAGCAGCATGTCCCAGCAACTGGAGCCGCTGCTGGGGGCCTGGGCGCGCTACTTCTTTGCCGCCGGTTTGTTTGCCGCTGGTTTGAGTAGCGCGGTAACGGCTCCCCTGGCGGCGGCCTATGCGGTGTGTGGCGTGCTGGGCTGGTCGCGGGACCTGCGCGGCAGGCATTTCAGGATAGTCTGGTTGTCCGTCCTGTTGTGCGGGACGGTCTTTTCAGCGATCGGGATCAAGCCCCTGGCCGCTATTTTGTTTGCCCAGGCCGCCAATGGTTTTCTGCTGCCTTTCTGCGCGGTGTTCCTCGTGATGATCATGAACCGGCGCGACGTGCTGGGAGAATATGCCAACAAGCCACTGGCCAATTCCCTGGGTGTACTGGTGGTTCTGGTGACCGTAGCGCTGGGTCTGCTGAAACTGCAGCAGGTAGTTGGAGCCCTTTAGCGATCCTGCAGACTCAGGCGGCCAGAATGTCGGCGACCGATTCTCCCAGGGCAGTTTCCAGCGGTGTATAGCTCATCCCCAGCTCGTCAGTGGCGCGGCTGCTGTCGAACAGCAGTGAACCCGCCGCGGTGGTTTTGATGACATCCAGGGGCAGCACCGGGCGTTTACCGGTTTTCCTCGACAGCCATTCCATGCCAGTGGCGAGAGGAAACAGCCAGGACTCAGGGATATTCCGGCCGGGTATCGGCACTCCCGCCAGTCTGCCAATGATGTTGAAATACTCCCTGGTGGTCGCGCGCTGATTGCCAATCAGGTACCTGCGGCCCACCGAGTCCTTTTTCAGCAGGGCGCGGGCAATGGCGTCCGCCGCATCCCGGACATAGAGATAGGTGTAGGTGGTATCAGCCCCGACCAGTGCCGGCAGTTTCTTTTCCACCGCCCGCCTGACCTCCATGGTGGACTTGTCATCGCCGGCACCGATCACCGCCGCCAGGTAAACGATTGTGAGTGGCAAGCCCTCGCGCCGGTGGAGGCTCCAGCCGGCCTCGTCGCCCAGGTACTTGCTCCTTGCGTAGTCACTCGCATGGTCGCCCGGCGGTGTGTCTTCGGTGAAGGGAATCTGCTCGGGCGCGCCGTAAGCCAGTGGTGTAGAGACCTGGACAACCTTTTTTACACCCGCATCGAGGCAGGCGCGAAACACGTTGCGGGCGCCGCGTTCATTGAGACTATAGAAGTGATTCCGGGATTGGCTCCAGAATTCCCGATAACCGGCCAGGTTTACCACGCCCCACGCGTCCTGGAACGCAGGGGTCAGGGTGTTGGGCCGGGTGATATCACCGTAGGCAAAACTGACCCGCTCGCCCATGGCCCGCAGGGCCCTGATATCGCTGCCGGGTCTCACGAGGCAGCGCACGGCAATGCTTTCGTCCTCCAGTATGCGATCGACAAAGTGCCTGCCGACGAAACCGGTTGCCCCGGTGACGACGATGAGTTTGCCAGCTGAAGCCATGTCTAGCCTGCCTGTGTTTGGGGGTTGGGCTGTCGGATGGGCGGCAGCAACGGGAGTAGATACGTATGGAGAAGGCGGTCAGTTCACCGACAGCTGCGGCATTGCCGCGGGAATGAGCCGCAAGAAGCAATCCGGACCGGGCCGGGCGGCGTAGCAACCTGGTGGAGCACTCGCGCATTAAAAGGAGAAGATCGAGATGAACGCGCCGACCCGCCCTGATAACAAATCGCAAGTGGCCGCCGCTATGCTGGCAGATATACAGGCACTGCAGGACGGTTTTCGCCAGCGGGCGACTGCCACCCGGGAAGCCCGTCGCCTGCCGGACGAGAGTGTCCGGGAGTTGCAGGACGCCGGGTTCTTCCTGGCACTGCAGCCCCGGCACTTTGGTGGCTACGAGCTTGATCCCCAGGATTTCTTCCGCATGCAGTGCGCGATAGCCCAGGGTTGCATGTCCACCGCCTGGGCCGGCGGCATCATTGCCGTACACGCCTTCCAACTCGCGCTGATGGATGAGCGCGCCCAGCGGGATGTCTGGGGTCACGACATTCATACCCGGGTTTCGTCCTCCTACGCGCCGCTTGGCAAGGTGACGCCGGTGGAGGGTGGGTTCCGGCTCAGTGGCCGCTGGGGCTGGAGCTCCGGCAGTGATCACTGCAGCTGGGTTTTGCTCGGCGCCATCGTGCCGCAGGAAGGCTACCGTACGTTCCTGGTGCCGCGCACTGATTACGCCATCGAGGACACCTGGTATTCAATGGGCCTGCAGGGCACAGGCTCGAACGATATCGTGGTTGAAGACGTCTTCGTGCCGGACTATCGGACACACAGGCAGGTGGATGGATTTACCGGTAACAACCCGGGGATCACCGTGAACACTGCTGCACTGTACAGGTTACCCTGGGCCCAGACCTTTATCCGGGTGGTGTCCACTCCCGCTATCGGCGCCGCCCGGGAGGGGCTGCGCCTCTATCAGGAAGCGGTAAAGGGCAAGGCCAGTGGCGACATTACAAAGCTGTCCGGCGACGTGGGCACGCTCGAGCGCATCGCGGCAGCCAGCACTGAAATCGATACAATGGAAGCGCTGCTGTACCGCAACTTCGATAAAATGATGGCGGCTGCCGGGGCAGGGGAGCCCATCAGCATCGAGGATCGCGCGCTGTACAGATACCAGGCCTCGCTGGTCATCGAAAAATCCATCGGCGTAATCGACTCACTGTTCTCCTCGGCAGGGGGCGCGTCGGTGTTTGCGGGCAGTGAAATACAGCAACGCTTTCTCGACATCCACACGGCCAGGGCCCACGTGGCGAACAACCCCACGTCCTTTGCCCGCAACCTTGGTGCATTGAGGCTCGGGGCCGAGAACCAGGATTACTTTATCTAGGCCCCAGGGAAATGGCTAAAGACCAGCTTTATTACGACGGTCAGTGCTCGCTGTGCATGACGGAAATGGACCGGCTGCGCCAGCTTGCCGACCCCGGACTCGACCTGATCGATATCCACACACTGGGAGATGCAGCCGGTCTGCCCGACCGGGAGACCTTGCTGGGTACCCTGCACCTGCGCCGGGAGGAGGGCGCATTCCTGACCGGCATGGATGCGAATGTGGCCGCCTGGCAACACACACGCTATGGCTGGCTGTGGCGCCCGCTGCGCTGGCCGTTGATCCGCGCTGTGGCCGATGCCTGCTATCGGCCCTGGGCCCGCTGGCGCTACCGGAGGCTCTACGGAAGGAATCCGGAAGGGGTTTAGCCAGCGGGTCGGTTGTCACCGACGCGGACAACGACTTTCCCTTCCACCTTGCCGGCGGCAATGTGCTGCACGGCCTCCAGAGCGTTCTCAAAGTCGAACACCTGGATATTCGACGCCTTCAATTCCTTCTTCTGCCAGTGACCGATAAGGTCGCGGTGAGCCTCAAGCAATATCTCCGGCGGAAAGCCCACGGGCATGGCGCCCACCAGCGAGATATTTTTTGGCAGGGTTTCCGGCAGGTTGATCTTTGGCCATTCCCCACTGGCATAACCGATGACCACGAAGCGTCCCTCGAAGGCGGTGGCTTTGAACGCGGCCCTGCCGGCCCTGCCCCCGACGGGGTCGTAGACCACCGTCGCGCCCCTGTTGTCGGTCAACGCGAGGGTGGCCTCGGTGATATCCTGCGAGCGGTGATCGATGACGGCATCCGCTCCCAATCCCCTGCAGAACCCGGCCTTGTGCGGGCCACCGGCTACTGCAATGACGCGCGCACCCCTGGCTTTGGCAAGTTGCACCGCCGCGCAGCCGGAGCTGCCCGATGCGCCGAGTACCAGCACCGTATCGTCGGCGCTGAGCCTGGCGCGGCGAACCAGGCCGATCCAGGCGGTCAGGTAGGGGATGAAGAAACCCGCGGCTTCCTCGCCCGGCATCTCATCCGGAATCGGGAAGGCCGCCTGCGCGTACATCAGGCATGCGTCCGCCAGCCCGCCCCGCTGTGCCTGGAACAGGGTGGGCCCCAGCACCCGGGTGCCCAGCAGGGTGGGGTCTGCGCCCTCGCCGACGGCGATGACCTTGCCCGCCGCTTCCTGCGACGGAGTGAAAGGCAGCGGCGGTGTCAACGGGTAGTTGTTGGCGCACATGAAGACATCCGGGAGCCCCAGCCCCGCGGCCTCGACCTGCACCTTGACCTGTCCCGGCCCGGGTGCAAAATCCGCGGCGTTTTCGTCGAGCTTCAACACCTGGGCGGGATCGCCGAACTCGTGTACTTTCCATGCGCGCATGTCATTACCTGTCTGGTTGTATGAAGTGTGGCAGCTGGCCTGTAAGTCTAGCCTGAACAAGCATTAAAAAGTGACCGTGTGGCGGCATCCGGGGCAGCCGGGACCAGGCCAGTAGCGCGCAGGTCAGCACAGCTGGAGCTTGAGCTCCTCGCCGGCAAATTTGATGATGTCACCGCTGAGCATTTTCCTGCGTTTTCTGGTCTCCACCTCGCCGTTGACGAGCACGAGGCCATCGGCAATCACGGTCTTGGCCTGGCCGCCGCTGTCGACCAGGCCTTCGAATTTGAGAATCTTGTAGAGCTCAACGGGCTCCCTCGTAATCATTACCTCTCTCATTGACGCTCCCTGGAGTTCACAAATCAGCCGGTGAGGCAGTACGGTATGCAGTCTAGCCCGCTGGTGCGGCTGTCGCTGCATATTAGTGACGATGACACGCTCGGTGAAACGGGCAGCTTCAACAGCATCGGTCGGTCCCGCTGGTTACCGCCAGGCCTTCCGGGGCATCTGCAACGCCATTCGCGAGCTGTTTACACCGCAGATACTGCTGGTCCTGTTAGTGTTCCTGACGCTATTGCCGTTTTACATTGCCTACAGCCTGGTGGGGAGAAAGCCAACCTGGGCGGGTCGGGTGGCGCACAGTCAGTTGCCGGTGCCCGGGCGGGCGCGCGCATAGGCGATGCTGTCGGCATTGTCGATGATGGTGCCGTTGGGCAGTTCCATGGTGCGGGCACTTATTTCGAGCATGGCCCTGCCCAGGTCTTCGGAACTGATAACCAGGTAGCCGGGGCGCAACAGGGCCTCCAGCGTGTAATGGGCGAGATTGGCCTGCTCCGATGCGGGGCGCACAAAGGCCGAGTGATAAGCAAAGCTTCGCAACCCTGTTCCCGCCGCCATCGCGGCGACCTCGAGTTCCGCCCGTCCCTTCTCCCGCTCCCAGTGTGCGCTGCCCTTTGGATCTGTCCCCATGCCCGTAACAGAGTGAAACGACATGGGCGCCGCCGTCCTGGCGTCCAGCCAGGCTGACACGAAGGCGACCGGGAAGTCCACATGGATCAGGGTGTAGGCAGTATCGTCCACTTTCAGGGAGGAGGTGCCCAGTGCCCATAACACCGTGTTTACCTCACCCAGGATATCGGCCATGTCGGTGTAGTCGGTAAAATCCTGGTGCAATATGAGCTCGACCTTGCCGGAGGCCACGCCGGCATCAATGCGAGGCGTGCTGCGGCGTGACACCACGTAGACTTTTTCAACCTCGGGGTCATTCACTGCGGCTTTCAGCAAGCCGTTCCCGACGGAGCCGGTCGCTCCAAACACCATTACCACGCGATTTGCATCCGGGTCTCGCGCGGCATCGCCCGCCGGCTCAAGCTTACCGAGGGTGAGGTAGCCCCAGATATTCAGAGCCACGAATAAAGCGAGCAGCAGGAGCAGGGCGGCCAGCGCCAGTTTTTTCAATACGATCATTTGTGTGTTGCCGGTGGGATAGCGGAGGGCTTAGGGTAACCGCTGTACCCGGGGTGAGCAAAGATGAATCACGCAACCGTCTGGCAAAAAGCCTGGCCTATTATTCTGGCGAATGCGGCAGTGCCGCTGCTGGGTCTTGTCGATACCGCCGTCATCGGCAACTTCGGCAACCTCGCTCAACTGGGAGCGATTGCTTTTGGCGCGATGATCTTCAGCTTCATCTACTGGAGTTTCGGCTTCCTGCGCATGGGCACCACCGGCTTTACCGCGCAGGCGGCCGGCGCGAGGGACGAGGCCGAGGTGCGGGCTACTCTTGGGCGGGCCCTGGTGGTGAGCGTGGGTCTGGGTCTGGGCATTATCCTGCTGCAGTGGCCGCTGGGGCGCATTGCGCTGGTACTGCTGGACGGCAGTGCCGAAGTGGAGTCGATTACCCGCGCTTACTTCACCATTCGCATCTGGGGTGCGCCGGCAACGCTGAGTATCTTCGCGCTGACGGGCTGCCTGATCGGGCTTGGCAAAAGTCGTCTGCTGCTGCTTGTGCAGGTTTTCCTGAACGGTCTCAATATCCTGCTTGATGTGCTGTTCGCAGGGGTTTTTGGCTGGGGGGCCGAGGGTATAGCGCTCGGTACCGTGGTCGCGGAATGGATGGCGGTGGTGCTTGCGGCCAGCCTGGTGTTCAAGCTATTGCGGCAACGCCAGACCGATACCGAGCCTTTCTGGCCGTGGCAGCGGATCGGCGATGGCGGCAAGATGATCAGGCTCATGGCGGCCAATACCGATATTTTGCTCCGGACCCTGCTGTTGTTGTTTTCGTTTGCCTGGTTCATCAACCAGAGCGCGCAATTTGGCGACGCGGTGCTCGGTGCCAACCACATCCTGTTGCAGCTGGTGTCATTCAGTGCGTTCTTTCTGGACGGTTACGCGTTTGTTACCGAGGCGCTGGTGGGCGAGGCCCTGGGAGCGAAGCGGCGCAGGGACCTGCTTGTGGCCGTGCGCAGGTCAAGCGAGCTGGCAGCGCTCACGGCAGTCATATTGGCCCTGTTGATTGTCTGTCTTGGTGATCTGGCGATCGCCGTCCTGACGGATATTGAAACAGTGCGCGTTGCCGCCGGGGGCGCACTGGCGTGGGCGGGACTGTATGTGCTGCTGTCGTTCCCCGCCTTTCAGCTGGACGGTATATTCATTGGCGCCACCCGCACCCGGGAGATGCGCAATGCCTCTTTCGTCTCGGTCATCGCCTTTATGCTGGCCTGGTGGTGGCTGACGCCGCTGTTTGGCAATCACGGTCTGTGGTGCGCTTTTGTCATCTATGTTTGCGCCCGTGCACTCGCCCTGGCGGCGTACTATCCCGGCCTGATCCGGGCCGCAGATTAATAGCGGCGATCGGTGTTAGGCCCGCGGCCCGGCGCAGCTGAGCACAGCCCGCAGGATATCCTCTCGTCGATCAATAGTCATGGTGCAATCCCGAACGGGGATCCCCTTTGGCGGTCACGGCGACTGCGTGCCCGCCGACGGGTGATAGTAGCCGTCGAACCAGGTTTGCCACTCACCCTCGGCGTCGCGCTCCTCAAAGAACTGCCGCACGCTGCCGTCGGGCAGGGGAGTCCAGGTACCGCGGAAGTCTGCCCGGCGTGAGTCACCCAGGTAGTAGATAGTGCCGGCCAGCACCATGCTGCCGTCGCGCAGCTTGCCGGCGATGTCGATGATGGAGGAGCCGCTGTCCACCCACAGCTGGTGCCACCTGCCATCGCCGGGATCATAGTAGTTCATGCTGCTGCCGGTGCCACCGCTGGCGCTGCGCCAGCGCTCCTGCAAAACACAGCCGCTTTCCTCGATAGTGATGGTGTTGTTGCCGTAGGTCTTGTCGCCTTCCTTATTGGTGACGCGCCAGCTGCCTGCCCAGAAATCAAACTGGCGGTGCTCTGGCCTGTCCATGCAGGCATATTTGTCAGCCGACCAGGACGGCGTTGTCGCAGATAGCAGCAGGAGCAGCAGGGCCAGGAAGTGCATGATCGGATTCCTCCGCAAGTATCGTCTTGCCGGGGCAGTACCCACCGGGCCAGCTAATCCTCCCACAAATGCACCTGTTGGTCATTGTTCCGGCTGGG